>NZ_CP191990.1:0-35677 GCF_050943795.1 Streptosporangium sp. CA-115845
ATGGCCACGATGTCGTTCGACATCTTCGCCCGCGACTTCGCATCCAAGACCTTCGACAAGGTCGGTGACGCCGGCGAGCGGATGGGGCGAAGGCTCGACAATGTCGGCCGGGTCGCGGGCGGTCTGCGCTCGGCGTTCGACGGTGCCGGCGGTGCCATCGGCGGATTCGGCACGAAGCTTGCCACGGTCGGCGCGAACGTCGTCGGGACCGCGGCGAAGTTCTCGGCGATGGCCGCCGGTGCGGCCTCGGCCGCGTCCTCGGTCGTCTCGCTCGGTGCCGCGCTGGCCCCGGCCGCCGGTGCGCTGGCCGCCCTCCCCGGTGCGGCGCTGCTCGGCGCCGCAGCGGTCAGCACGCTCAAGATTGCGCTGTCCGGGGTCGGCGAGGCCTTCGGCGCCGCGCTGAGCGGTGACTACGAGACCTTCCTTGAAGGCACCAAGGATCTCAGCGAGGCCGCTGGCCAGGTGGCCTATGAGCTGTTCCAGATGGCACCCGCGTTCAACGGGATCAAGGACGCCACCCAGGATGCGCTCTTCGGTCCGCTGGTCGGCCAGATGTGGAGCCTGCTGCCCGTCATCAACGCGGTGAAGGACGGCATGGTCGGCGTGGCCGCCGAGTTCGGGGCCGGCGCGCTGGAGCTCGTGAAGTTCGCCCGGTCCGCCGAGTCGCTGTGGGCCATCGAGTCGGTGTTCCAGTCGACGCGAGATGCCGTAGCGGCCTTCGTGCCCGCGCTGGCCCCGCTGCTGGCGGGCTTTCGTGATCTCGGCGTGGTCGGCGCTGAGTGGGTGTCCAACCTGGTGCCAGGGCTGGCGGGCGCCGCCGAACGGTTCGGGCTGTTCCTATCCCACGCGGCAGCATCCGGTCAGGCGCTGGCGTGGATGGACGGCGCGGCGGTCGCGTTCAGACAGCTCGGCGCCATCCTCGGCGACCTCGGCGGCATCGTCGCCGGCCTCTTTCGCGCCATGCAGGCCGCCGGCACCGGCGCGCTCGGCGTGCTCGGCCAGTTGGTCGACGGTGTGCATGCGTTCGTCGACTCGGCCGAGGGCCAGCAGACGCTCGTCACCGTCTTCCAGGCGCTGCACGATATCGCCTCCTCGTTCCTGCCGGTCCTCGGCGCGGCCGCGACCGGCCTCGGCGCCCTGGCCCCGATCGTGGCCACCCTGGCCACCGCGATCGGCCCGATCCTGACCACCGCGATCAACGGGATCGTCCCGGCGCTGGCCGCGATCGGCCCCGGCCTCACCGCCATGATCCAGGGCCTGGGCGCCGCGGTCGCCGCGGTCGCCCCGGCCCTGGCCCCGCTCGGTACCGTGCTCGGCCAGGCGATCGGCGCGATCGGGCCGCTGCTGGCCGCGCTCGGCCCGGCCCTGGCCGCGCTGGTGCCCGCGGTCGGTACCGTCGTGGCCGCCCTCACACAGGGCATCAGTGCCCTGGCCCCAGCGTTCGGCCCGGTCGCCGCGGCGATCGCCGGCGTGCTGAGCGCGCTGGCCCCGCTGCTGCCCGTCGTCGGCGAGCTGGTCGCGCTGATCGCCTCGGCCCTGGCCGCCGGCGTCCAGGCGGTGCTGCCCTCGCTGCAGCTGCTGGTCACCTCATTCGCCGGCGCGCTGCAGGCGCTGGCGCCGATCGTGCCGCTGCTGGTCGACCTCGCCGCGGCGTTCATCAACGCCTTGGTTCCGGCGATCGCGCCGCTGCTGCCGATCGTGGCCGAGGTCATCGCCCAGTGGGGTCAGGCGCTGCTGCCCGTCCTGACCTCCCTGATGCCGGTGCTCGGCGAGCTGGTGACCGCCCTCGGCGGCGCCCTGATCGAGGCCCTGACCCAGCTGGGCCAGACGATCCTGCCGCTGCTGCCGGTCTTCGCTCAACTGGTCCAGCAGCTCATCGGCGCGCTGATGCCCGCGATCACCCCGCTGATCCCGATCATCCGCCAGCTGGTCACCACCCTCGGCGGCACCCTGCTGCAGGTCTTCGCCACCCTGGTCACGGCGATGCTGCCGCTGCTGGAACCGCTGGGCCAGCTGGCCCAGGTCCTCGGCGAGGTCCTGGTCCAGGCCGTGCAGCTACTGGCCCCGTTCATCGTGCAGATCGCGGAGATGATCGCCGGCCTGCTGCCGATCTTCACCCCGCTGCTGGAGCTGCTGGTCCAGGTCGCCGGACAGGTCGGGGAAATCCTGGTCCAGGCCCTCGGCATGCTGATCGAGGCCCTGGCCCCGCTGCTGCCCATCATCGCGGACGTGGCCGAGCAGGTCGGCGCCGCGCTGCTGCAGGCGCTGCGGGCCCTGGCCCCGTCGCTGATCGTCCTGCTGGAGGCCTTCGTCTCCCTGCTGCCGGCGATCACCCCGATCGTCGGCATCGTCGCGGAGCTGCTGGCCGCGTTCGCCCCACTGATCGCCGCGGTGCTGCCCGTCGTCACCCAGCTGATCACCGCGCTGGTGCCGGTCGTGGTGATGATCATTGAGGCGCTCGGCGGGCTACTGCAGGCCGTCATGCCGATCATCCAGGTCCTCGCGGATCTGATCATCGCCCTGATGCCGGTCATCCAGTGGCTGGTCGAACTGGTCTCCACCGTCCTGCAGGCCGTGATCCCGGTCATCGGGCAGCTGATCAAGTGGATCGTCGACCTCGCCACCAAGATCATCAGTGCGATCACGCCGACCCTGGCCTGGCTGGTCGACAAGGTCCCGGCCGCCTGGGAGTGGATCAAGAAGGCCATCGGGACGGCCGTCGACGGCATCAAGAAGACCATCAACTGGTTCGGCGAGCTACCCGGCAAGATCGGCGGCTGGATCGGTGAGGCCAAGGACTGGGCCATCCGCAAGTTCGGCGAGCTGGTCGACTGGGTCGGTGGCTTGCCCGGGCGGATCCTGTCGGCGATCGGCAGCCTCGGCGGGCTGCTCGCTGGTGTCGGCCGCGACCTGCTGGTGGGGTTATGGAACGGCATGGTCGGCATGTGGCAGTGGTTCAAGGACTCGATCTACAACTTCTTCGCCGGGATCATGCCGCAGTGGGTCAAGGACGCCCTCGGCATCGCCTCGCCAAGCAAGGTGTTCGCCTCGCTCGGCCGTGAACTGCCCGCCGGCATGGCGCTCGGTATCCAGCAGGCATCGGGACTGGTGGAGTCCGCGGCGCGGCACATGGCGGACCTGGCATCGGTAGGGGCGCGGGTCGAGCCGCTGGTGCCGGTCATCCCTATGGCCCCGCCCGCCCCCAGGAGCCTGCACCTGGCTGGGCAGCGGGAGGCTCTCGTGCGGGGCGGCGGCCTCACGATCGAGAACTTCTACGCCGCCCCCGGCCACACCCCCCGGGACATCGCCGAGCAGCTGTATCTGCTGTCCATCGCGAGGGGGTACTGATGGCCGATCTGAGCGACTACCAGCTCGACTGGAACGGGTTCTTGCTCGGGGCCGGCACCGTCTACGAGCTGGTGCAGCTGGATGGGTGGATCGACAGCCCAGGCCTGACCAACGGGGCCGCTCCCCGCTCGACGCGGCATGGGTCCTGGCCGGGTGGCATGCGTGGCCAGGCCCGGACCGTCACCGCGACTCTGGAGATCGTCGCCGACGGCGCTGGGATGGGGCCGGCGATCCGCGCTCTGCGCGCGGCGACACCGATCGTGCGCAGCGCGGCGCAGGGGTCGCTGGCCATCTGCTGCGACGGCGAGACGCTGGTGGCCGCTGCGAAGTTCGCCGGCCGCATCGTCCCGGTCGATCAGCCCTACAGCATGGGGTATGTGCCACAGGCGACGGTGCAGTGGTATTGCGCAGACCCCCGCCTGTATGAGCCCGCCGAGCAGTCGGTGACGATCGGCGCCCCGACCGGCGGGTCCGGCGGCCTGGTCTACCCCCTGGCCTACCCGCTGGTGTACGGCACGGCCCCGGTCCCGAACACCGCCACGTGCATCAACACCGGCAACGCCGAGACCAACCCCCTGGTGACCTTCACCGGGCCGCTCACGGTGCCTCGGCTGGTCAACGGCACGCTCGGCTGGGCCCTGATCTTCGACATCGATCTGCCGGCCGGGCAGACGCTGATCGTCGACACCGACCGCGGCACCGCGCTGCTCAACGGCACCACCGACCGGCTCGATACCCGCTCCAACCTCGGCGTCCCGGTGGAGTACTTCGAACTGGCCCCGGGCCCTAACGATCTGTCCCTGCTCGCCGAGGCGTTCGGCGAGGGTGCCCAGGTCACGGTGCGGTGGAAGTCCGCCTCGATGTGACCCCCGGGCCCGCGGCCCTTCCCCTTTTCCCCTTGCTCATCGAGGAGACGTCTTGACGATTCGTACCTTGGCCCTGGCCTCCGGCGCCACCAGCGTGCAAGACCACCGGCTGACCCTGGGCGCGTTCATGGGCCCGGGCGCCTCGGTGCTGGAACGCCGCGCCGGTCTGTACTACTACCCGGGCGCTGCGGACCTGGTGGGCGTGAGCGCGCTGCAGGCGACGGTCTCGCCGTTCGTGGCCGTGGTGGACGGCACGTCCAACGCGTTGCAGGGTCAGGTCGTCGTGGTGGTCGACGCCGCCGAGACGCTCACCTTCGCCGCGGGTGAGGCTGCTGTCGCGCGCACTGACCGCGTCGTGCTGCAGGTGCGCGATACCACCTACGACGCCTCCGGATTCACCGACGCCCAGGTGGTGATCGTCAAGGGCAACACCACCACGGGCGCCGCCAGTCCCGTTCCCTCGTCGTCGCTGCTGCTGTGGGAGGTGGTCGTCCCGATCGGCGCCGCCGCGATCACTTTCGGGACGGCCCGGGTGGATCGGCGGCAGTGGGCGGCCACGCCGCTGCGGATCCCGGTCAACAGCAGCACCGAGCGGGGCGCCCTGCCCAACGTGCCGGGCCTGGAGGTCACCCGGTTGGACACCGGTGATGTCGAGCAGTGGTGGGCCGGCGCGTGGCGGGTCATCGGCGGGGCGTCCTCCTCCGGCGTGCTGGTCGCCAGGAAGACCGTCCAAACCGACCGGTCGAACACCGCGGCGCTGACGGCTGATCCGCACCTGTCGGTGAACCTCGCCGCCAACGCCTCCTACCTGCTGGACATGATGGTGCTGGTCGCGTCCGGGGCGACACCGTCGTTTCGGCAGGGGTTCATCGTCCCCGCGGGAGCGACCGGCTCCTGGACGTCACGCAACGCCAACGGCAGCGCCGGCCCCGGCTTCGCCAGCGAAGTGTTCACGAACTTCGACGTCTCGACCAGCATCGTTGCTGGTCAGGGCACCCCCTCGCCGATCTTTTCGATACGAATCACCGGCATCGTCAACGTGGGAGGCACCAGCGGCGCGCTCACCTACCGGTGGGCGCAGAGAACCTCCGACGCCGGCACCACCACCGTGCACGCCAACAGCTTCATGCGCCTGGAAAAGATCAGCTAGTGGCGGTGCAGCACTGCGTCGTCGCGGACTTCCTGACCGACCTGACGCTGACGGAGATGGACCTCACGGTCGACACGTGCCAGCGGCGGATCATCGTGCCGGGCGCCTTCCGGGCCGCGTATCCGATCACGAACTCGGCCGAGGGGGACAAGGCCCGGAAGGTCGTTCCCGGCCGGACCGTCATCCACGTGATGCGCGACATCGACATCTGGGGCAGCTATCTCATCTGGTACGCCGAACCGGTCATGGACGACCAGGGCAACATCACCTTGCAGCTGCAGGGCTCCAGCCTGGAGTCCTACCCCTACCGCCGGAAGATCCGCTCTGACCTCACCTACAGCGGCGTCGACCAGGTCGACATCGCCCGCGCCCTGCTTACCCACATGGCCACCCGGCCAGAAGGCGACATGGGCCTGGCCCTCATGGGCGGCCTGAGCGGCACCCCGCACGATCGCAGCTACAAGGCCTCGGAGTCGGCCACCTACGGCGAGCGCCTGGAGCAGCTCGCCAACGTGCTCGGCGGCTTCGAGTACATGATCCGCACCTACATCGACCCGCACACCGGCCAGCGGGTCCGCGAGTGGGTGTGGGCCACCCGGCTCGGCTCACCCGGCGTCACCCGCGACATCACCCAGCCCGGGAAGATCAAATCCTGGTCCTACCCCACCGACGCCACCCAGGCCGCCACCGCGTGGCAGACCCGCGGCGACACCATCCAAGACGACCTCGGTACGCAGTCTGAGCCGCTCATGTCCGCCGTCTACGAAGACGCCGCCAAGCTGGCGGCCGGATGGCCGCTGCTGGACCGCACCGAGGACTACAGCTCGGTCCGGCTGCAGTCCACCCTCAACGCCCACGCCGAGCAGCTGCGCGACACCCGATCCGGTTCGGTGTCCATCCCGCGGATCGTCGTGCACTTCGATGCGGACTTCAGCATCAACCCCAACTACCTGGGCGACACCGCGAACTTCACGTTGGTCAACGACTGGTTCCCGCTCGGCGACGACGGCGCCCCGACCTTCAGCAAGGCCTGGCGGATCGTCGGCATGGACATCAAACCACCGACCAGCGATGACGGCGAGACCCGCGCCGAGCTGATCTTCGAGGAGGCGTAGACGATGGGAACCCCGAACTACCCCCGCGACTTCACCGACGACGTCCGCGACCTGCGAGCGGCGCGGACGGCCGCACTGACCGCCGGCCAGTCCCGGGCGCCGTACGCGCAAGCCTCCCGGGGGCTGATCCTGCCGGACCTGCCGACCGATCCGCCGGCGCCCGCCAGCGGAGTGATCTTCTACGCCAAGGCCGGGCGGCTGTACTACCGCAGCGCGACGACGGGGGCGGTGTATGGGCCGCTGTGACCTGTGGTGCCCGCACCGGCCGCGGCCACCGCCCCGGCCGCCGCCCTTGCCGCGCACCAGAAACCGATCCTTCTCTCAGATAGGTGAGCAACATGACCTTCGTGATCAAGACTGCCGACGAGAGTGTCAGCAGCAGTACCGTGCTGCAGGCCGACAACCATCTCAAGTTCACCGCTGACGCGCTGGCGCTGTACGAGGTGGTGTTCGTGCTCGGGGTCGACGGCCACACCGGCGGTGACATCAAGCTCGGCTTCGATATGCCGTTCGACTCGGAATTCGACGGCTTCGCGTTCGGGCCGACGCTGGGGGCTGCGAGCGATGACCAGCTGCGCAGGGTCTCTCTCAACTGGTACGCCGGTGATGGCGACACGGTCTCCTTCGGCACCCTCGGCACCAGCACTCGATCGCCCATCTACATCCGTGGCTCCCTGCGCACGGGTAACGCGGGCGGCGACTTCGGTCTGGAGTGGGCGCAGAACGTCAGCAACGCCACCTCTACCCGTGTGAAGTACCGCTCGTACCTGCGCGCGGATTCGGTCTGAGGTGTCACGGTGACCCGGCACCCGCTCAACGGTGCCGGGTCACCGTGGTCCTGACGTGCCGTCAGTGCCGGCCGGAAGCCGGGTCGACCTACCACCCGTGCGGCGGGTACGGGCTGACTCCAGGCAGATGCTGAACCGGGACGACCTTCGTGACCTTCCACCCGATGAAAGTGATCGGGATGGCGACGATCAGCCACAGGCCGAGCGTGAGGAACGCCAGCCACCAGTGAACGAAGAACCACAGGCAGGCGTGGACGCCGAACGTGACCGGGTTGAAACCGCGCTCTTTGACCTGCATGGTCTGCACGGGCCCGTACCCGTAGGGCTGGGGCTGCTGTCCGTAAGGCGGCTGTCCGTTCGGGGGGTAGGTCACGACGTCTCCTGATGTGCTGGGGATGCGTGTGTGACGTATGACGCACATCGCCGGTTGACCGGCCTGGCTGGCCACATCCGGCCACTCATAAACCGATCGGGGGGCTCATGCCGCAGGAACCGCCGCCCGGGGATCTCGCCCTGGCCCTGGCCAAGCTCAGCGAGATCACCGCGGTGGGCATCGCTGAGATCAAGGGCTCCCTTGCCCTGCTCGTGCAGCGCGCCGACCACTCGGAGCGCCGCGTCGACGAGCTCGCCAAGCGAATGGACGCCGACCGCGCGGCCGCCGAGGCGCGAGACGACGCACTGGAAAAGCGCGCCGACGCCATCGAGCGCGACGCGGTCACCCGACCGCAGCTTGCCGAGCGCACCCGACAGATCATCGCGACCGTGGGCCTCATGGTCACCGCCGCCGGCGTGCTCATCACCCTGATTTTCGGCCTCACCCGCTGACCCCTGACCCCCTGGAGGAATCATCATGAGAATGATGCAGGCCCGGCACTTCCACCGCGGCCGCATCGCGCCGATCCGGCTGCTGGTGGTGCACGACATGGAATGGCCCGAGACGGTGACGGCCGCCGAGGACTGCGCCAAGATGTTCGCGACCATGACCCGGCCGGCCTCGGCTCACGTGAACATCGACACCGACAGCATCGTCAGGTCCGTGAAGGATGCCGACACGGCGTTCGCGGCGCCGGGCGCCAACGCTGACGGCTTGCACGCCGAGTTCGCCGGCCGAGCCCGGCAGACCCGCGCCCAGTGGCTGGACGCGTACTCGCGGCCCATGCTGGAGCTCGGCGCCGGCGTCTTCGCGACCTGGTCGCGGCTGCACAAGATCCCCGTGCGGCACCTCACCCGCGCCCAGGTCAAGGCCGGGCTGAAGGGCATCACCGACCACGCGACGATCAGCGCCGTCTACAAGCGCAGTGACCACAGCGACCCGGGCCCGCACTTCCCGTGGGACGTCTTCCTGCCGATGATCAAGGAGCGGGTGGGCGGCGGCGATGGTGACGACGAGATCGTGGTGCCCACCTTCACGGCCACCCTCAAGCGCGGAAACACCGGGGACCCGGTCCGGGTGTGGCAGCGCCAGATGAGGGCCCGCGGCTGGAACATCAAGGTCGACGGCGTCTTCGACGCGGCCGACGCCAGCACCGCCCGCAAGTTCCAGATCGAGAAGGGCCTGCCCGCCACCGGCACCGTCGACAAGGCCACCTGGCGGGCAGCCTGGATCGCCCCCATCACGTGATCGGGCCCGCCTACCGGTAGCCGCGCTCAACGGAGCCTGACACTACCTCGGCCCGTCCTGCATTCTCCCAAGCCTCGATCACCTGATCGGGGCTTTTCGCATGTAAGAGCCCTGGCGCCGACGACACGGCCCAGGGCACGGACAACCCCTCCAAGGAGAGTTGACATGCCCCACAGTAACGCTGCACAGCAGTTCGCGTTCCCCCAGACCGGCCAGCAAGTCCGCACCGTCCTCATCAACGACGAGCCGTGGTTCGTCACCAAGGACGCGTGTGACGTGATCGGCGTCAGCAAGTACCGCGATGCCGTCGCCCAGCTCGATGACGACGAGAGGGCGTCCATGGTCATGGACACCCCTGGCGGTCACCAGCAGATGAGTTTGGTGAACGAGGCGGGGCTGTACGCGCTGATGCTCATCAGCCGCTCGCCGAAGGTCAAGCCGTTCCGCCGCTGGATCACCCATGAGGTGCTGCCCGCGATCCGCCGTATCGGCTCCTACTCCACCGGGCCGGCCTACTCGATCCCGGCCTCCTTCGCCGAGGCCCTCGAACTGGCGGCGCACCAGGCGCGCGAGTTGGAAGCCGTGCAGGCGAAGGTGGCCGAACTGGAGCCGGAAGCGGCCCGGGCCGCGCGGATGCTCGACGCCGACGGCCTGGCCCTCGTGGGCAGCGTCGCCAAACGGTTCGGGCTGCAAGAGCGCAAGCTACGGGAGTTCCTCTACGCCGAGGGACTGCTGATCCGCTACGGCGGCCGCCGCAACGAGCCGTTGGCCCGCTTCGTCGCCTCGGGCCACTTCGACCTCAAGGTCACCCTGGTCGGCGAACCCCCGCGGGAGCGCTCGACCACCTACGTCACACCCAAGGGCGAGGCACTCATCTGGAAACGGCTGCACGCCGCGGGCGTCGTCGGCTCCCCGTCCATGCCCGCCCACCAGCTGACGCTCGACGCCGGCGCCTGATCCCCTATCCGTGGCCACCACCCCGGCGGCCCTACCTCCCCGGAGGCTACACATGAAGGTCGAGACCAAACGGGCCCTGCGCACGGGCCTGCAGACTGCGGTCGGTGTCGCCGTAGCACTGCCGATGATCGTGGATGCGTCGGGGATCCCCGAGGCACTTCCCTGGGTCGCGGGATCCCTCGCGGTCGCCGGCGGCTTCGCCCGGGTGATGGCGCTGCCGTCCGTGCAGGCGCTGCTGCCGTCGTGGCTGCGAACCGACGGGGGAACGTCGGGCTACCATCCCGGCGGACACGCCGGCCCGGACTGGGACCGCATATAGGCTGAGATCATCTCGCGGCCGCCCGTCGAACAACGGTCGGTCAGGTCGACTCACGAGACCGCAGCGTCCTGCAGGCGCCGCCCCAGGCGGCCGGACCGGTAACGGCCGCCCACGGACTACCCATAACAGGCGGGAGCTGGCCCGGCCCGCCGACACCTCAAGGGCCGCAACGAGAGCGCCCACCCCTCCGCGCGGAGGGGTGGGCGCTCTTTCGCGTGCGCGGCCTCGGCCGCCCTGTCGCACCCGCAGGAGGGTGGACGGCGCGACGGCACGGGAAAGGGTGTGGTGTGCCGCCGCGCCAGCTCATGAGACCAGCACGTCGGCCGGCCGTAGATCGTTCAGCTGGACGATGAGCTGGGTGGCCAGCGCCCGGCGAAACAGGTGAGGCTCATCCAGGCCGATGCCGATCTGGTGCTGGGTCTCCACTGCCCGGCCGTTGTCCTCGCCGTACAGGTTGCCCAGCACTCCGACCGGACCGTAGGCCCCGACCGTGCAAACGACCGGCGATCCGTGGCGCAGATGCGGGCAGGCGCCCAGCGCCACAGCGATGCACGCCTTACACGTGGGTGGGCTGGTCGCGGGCCAGGTGGCCGGGAGACCGCCAGGCGGCGGGGAGGGGATGATCCACCAGGTACGGTCAGGCTCGCCGGGATCGGCTGCACTCTGGCCGCAGACCCGACACAGACGCTTGAGCATGCACCTGCGCTGACGCAGCGTGTGAACCATGGGCCACAGGATCTTGCCACCGCGACCGATACCGCATCGAGCCCACAACACGCCGAACATCCGATCCTGGGGGAGCGCGTCGGTGTAGGTCAGCCAGGGAACGCCGGCCACCCGCTCGAAGACGAGCGGCAGATCGATGACCTCCGCCGAGTACGGCGTGAGGTACGGCTTGCTCGGTGAGGCGGCTGCAACAGCCCCGGGATTGCTCATGCCTCACCCCGTGCGGAGTGCGGCGTACCCGGCCAGGTAGTCCCGTACCTCTTGGGCACGATCCTGGCCGCACTTGAGTTCGCGCTTGACCTGGCGCACGGGCGGCAGGCCGGTGAGCTCACCGTCTGGCACGTAGGTCTGTAGCGCGCGTAAGTACAGTTCGCGCGGCTCGGGTACGTCCTCGGGTACGCCGCTGGCCTGCGCGTTCGTCGCGGCCGGAACGGAGGCGAAACGATCCGGAACGGGCGCGAACCCCTCGGGCACGGCCGTCGGCCGAGGCCGCACCCGCCCAGGTACGGCCGGCGCCGCGGCGGGTACACCACCGCCGCGCGGCGGGTACGGGTCCGGGTCATCATCCGGCAACTCCAGATTCTCGAGCAATCCCGGCCACAGGTCGGCGGCCACCGACGCAGCCTCGGCAGGAACGGCCGACACCTGCCGTACCTCGGCGGGTACAGCCCCGGGTACGGTCCCGGGCGCGCGTACCTCGGCGGGTACGGCGATGTCGCGGGCGCACATCGCGATCAGGTGGGCCAGGGCGCCGAGCGCGACCGGCGGCACGACGCTGATGGAGACCACCAGGATCCACAGACCGCCGCCGAGGTGCAGCACCTCGGCCTCCAAGAGATGGAACGTCGCGTTGCCCGCGATGCTGACGACGAGCGCGGCCGCCGCGTGCACGAGCGCATGACGGCGGGTCTCGTCGGAGTAGCGCTGATCAACGGTGATCCGGGTAGCGGCCGCGCCGTAGACGTCGACGCACACCGGCAGCAGCCACGCCTGGGCGAGCTCGGCGCCGAACAGGCCGATCGTCTTCGTCCAGCCGGCGAGCGCGCCGAGGCCGGCGAGCGCGGTGAAGGACAGGATGACGGTGGATGCGCCGACGATGCCGGCCGCGCCGAGCGTCAGCGGGTCCAGGCGCGAAGTGGTGCGTATCGGTGGCACGGGGTGTTCCTCGCTCGTACCCTCGGGCATGCTGTTCGGTCTCCAGGGGATGTGGGGATCGGCGGTGATCCTGCCGGCGTTCCAGCGCTGGCGGGATCTTTGCGTTTCCGGGCCCCCGCGCGCTGCCCTTCAGCGCACGGGGCCGGGGTCCGGCAGGCAGAGAGGGGGCTCTGCTGCCTGCCGGACGTTTGAGGTGGTCCCGCCCATCGCCGCCCCGGGCAGGGGACGGCTGCCACCCCTCAATAGGGGCGGGACCACGCCCGCGGGTGAGCACCTGCGCGCACTCACCCGCGGGGGTCTACTGGGTAGCGAGCTGCCCGCTCCCGGCGTGCATCACTTCATCCCGGGCGGCGCTGCTCTTCCTGATCCATCGCGGCCGCCAGCATCCGAGGGTCCGCGGCGTTCTTGGTCTGTCCCGCGAGGGTGCCGTACCAATGCCCGACGTCGCTGCGCCAGATGGACCAGTCCTTGAACCGGTCCCGAAGGATCGTGAGCCACTCATCATCGGTGATCGGTGGAGACTCATCGACCGTTGGCGGGGATGGAGTTGGGTCATATCCGGGTGTGAGCATTGAGTCCTCTTGGTGAATGCGAGAGGTCGGACAGTGCGTCGAAGCGGACCAACCTAGGTCGCGACTTGGATATGCATGATGACTGTACGTGTGCCCAAGTTGGATATGCAAGCCTGTTGCGGGAATACCCTGGACGGGTGAGAGACGACGAAGCTCGGCAAAAGATGACAGACGAGCGCATCGCACGGCTGGCCACGGTAGGCGGCGACGGAATGCCACACGTAGTCCCGGTTACGTTCGCCATACAAGGCGATCGGCTGATGATCGCTATCGACCACAAACCAAAAACGACCATGAACCTTCGGCGCCTGCGGAACATCCGAGAGAATCCCCGGGTATGCGTCCTCGCGGATCACTACGACGACGATTGGACCCAACTGTGGTGGGTCCGCGCCGATGGCGAGGCGACGATCGTGGAGACCGGCGCCGAGAGGACCGCGGCTGTCGAGGCACTCGCCGAAAAGTACTCCCAGTACCAGGATCATGTTCCAGAGGGACCGGTGATTTGCATCGGGGTGACTCGCTGGTCCGGGTGGTCATACTCGGGAAATTGACAGCAGGAAGAGGATTCATCCATGGCCGCGCTCCATCCGTTCCGGCGCATCGCCGATGATCTCCGAGAGGAGATTCTTGACGGACGGCTGGCGCCGGGTGCCCGTCTCCCTTCAGAGAACGAGCTCGCGGTCCGGTATGCAACTACGCGCACGACGGTGCGCAAGGCGATCGCTCTCTTGCGGGGCGAGGGCTACATCGCGAGTGCTCAGGGCAGCGGGTCCTACGTCCGGTCCCGGCCGGCACTCCTGATGATCTCGACCGGTAGCCAGTGGAGATCGCGTCGCGACGGTGGAATCTCTCCTCTCAGTGCCGAGTTCACCGAGCAGGGACACGAGGTAGAGCAGCGCCTTCTGAGCGTCGGCGAGGAACCAGCGCCGCGAGATGTCGCCGAGTTGCTCGGCCTGGCGGCCGGTGACGCTGTCATCGTTCGCCGGCGCCGGGTCCTCATCGGCGGGAGTCCGATGCAGCTGGGTAGCGCCTACTACCCGACCGCGATTTTCGGCGGGACGGCGGCCGCCGAGTCGCGCCGGATCAAGGGTGGCGTACTGGGTATGTTCGAGGATGCCTTGGCCGGTCGGATCGCGCGGTTTGTGGAACGGCTGTCCATCCGCATGCCGACTCCGGTGGAGGCATCCGAGCTGCAACTGCCCAGTGGGGTGCCGATCGCGCGAACTGTGCGGGTCGCCTATGACGCGCGAGGGCGGTCGGTTGAGGTGTTGGTCAGCATCGTTCCCGGCGATGCGTACACGTTCGAATATGTGATCGACGTCCCGCCGCCGGCGGCCGACTAACGTGCCGCCGAGAGCTTGGGAGATTTCTGGGAGAGATGATCGCTATCTCCACCCACCTCCACCTCGCTCCACCCCCGCGCACCTCGCTCCACCAACGCCTTGACCAGGGCAATCCATGATCGCCCTGGTCAAGATCTTGCGCTTACCTCGTTCGGGACGAAGAGGCCGCAGGTTCAAATCCTGTCACCCCGACGTCGAATCCCGAGGTAGAGGGCCTGATCCGCTAAGCGGATCGGGCCCTTCTGCTGTTCCTGGGAGATATCCGGGAGATGACCTTGTTGGCCCTCCCCTCCCGCCAGGCCGCGAGCTCCCGATCCAAGATCGGCACCTGCGATGTCGGCCAGAGCCGGAACCGCTCAGCGATCGCGTTCTCCCACATCGCTTGCAGCACCTCGCGCAGCTGCTCGCGCATGCCCTCGGTCGGATGCCCGTACCGGCCCGACATCGAGGTGTCCTCGTGGCCCATCCGCTCGACTTTCAAGGTCTTCTTAATTCCTGTGTCGTCCATCCACGTCTGGTGCCCGTGGCGCAGACCGTGCGGGGTGAGGCCCGGCCGGATCGGCAACCAGCTCACCAGGTGAGCCCGCTCGCTCTCCGGCCAGGCCGACCAGTTCGGCCGGCCCCGCCCGCGCGGCGGGTCGAACGGCTCCCCCACCACGGCGTACGGCCACGGCCAGTGCACCGGACGGCCCGGCCACGCGTACTCGCCTTCGAGGACCTGGGCGCGGCCGCGCTCCGGTGCCGGCCCGTAGACCGCGACGTCGGCCAGCACCGGCCGCGCCGGCCGCGCCTTCCCCCGGTCCATACGGCCGGGGTAGACGCCATCGGCCGCGGGCCGCATGACCCGGGTACTGAAATGGCCCCGCTGGTAGTGCCCTCGCTCCCCCGTCAGGAACAGGTACTTCCCTCCCGGACACCACTCCACGAGCTCGGCCCCGTCGACGGGCGGCAGCTCCTCGTCCCGTGTAGTGCAGGTGCACATGCGCGCCCGGCCCGCCAGCTCTTGCAGCGCCTCGTCCAAGAACAGGGGCACGTCGATCTCCCTCAGGCTCCCATCCTTCGGCCACCCGAGGTAGAACCCGCTGAGTTCGTAGATCTTGCGGTTGATGTCGAGCATCCCGCCGCCCAGCAGCTGCTCGGGGCTGAGCGCCAGGACCTCACCCCACCGCAGGCCCGTCCACGCCTTCGTGATGAGCATGAGCGCCAGGTCCTCGTCGCCGCCGACGAGCTCGGCCCGCTCGGCGACGAGAAGCACCTCCAGTGGCGACGGCCAGACCTTCGCCGCCCGCTGGTAGGCCTCGACCCGGCGGGTACCCTTGCGCCCTTTGCCGCGCTTGCGCGCAGCCGGATTGACGGACAGGTACCGTGGTATCGCGTCACCCAGCATGTTGTTCAGCAATCGACGTGCGTCCTGTGCGGTGCGCGACGCGTATCCCGCCCGGACCATGCCGCGCTCCCACGGGTCCATCTCCTCGGCGAGAACCTCGTCCAGCCTGTGGGTTTCCCACCGGGGCAGAATGTGATTCTCCAACAGGCTCCGGTACGTCTTCATCGTGCTCGGCTCCAGAGCGAGGCCCGCGTACCAGGTCCTCGACCACTCGCCCACCGTCGGCGGCCGCTCCTTGTCTATGCGGAGATTCAGCCGGATCATCGTCTCTTGGACGAGCCCGTACTCGTACGCCTCGTCCTCGCTGGTGAACTTCTCACCGGTGTGCTCGTTGGCGGTTACGCCGCCGCTCCATTGGCCATTGGCCAACTTCCAGCGGACGCGCCATGAGCTGCCCCGTTTCCCGGGGCGTTCTTCGACGTAGGGCAAGATCCATCTCCTCTTGTCATCGGGGTGGGTCGAAATAGCGCAGCTGATCGGTGCCTATGGCACTCATCGCCGCGGCCAGCTCTGCGCGAATGAGGTCACGCGGGACAGGAAAGTACAGGCCGTTCTCGCTGACCTCCCATCTATTCATCTCATTGATCCCGATGTCTTTCGGCTCCACCCGGAGTTCGCCCCATGGCTCCCGCCGCGGAGTGCCCGTGACGAGCGGGCACAGGGCTGCGCCCGCGCTGCCCACGGCCGAGAGGGGGGCGATCAGGCGGGGGTCGATGTCATCGGTCGAGACGAGCCAGTCAGTGCCGCCCCTCTCGTTGCCGATGACGATGGGTCGCGCGCTGCGGGTGGGAAACTCGGCTGGATCAAGAGCATGAAACTGGACCACGCTGTCCAAGTTGTCCATACATCATCCCCGTCAATACGAATGTTCCTGGTGGGACATAAGTGACATAAAGGGAATAAGGATGATCGGACAAACCAGATATACGCAATCCGTTACATTACGAAATGCTTCCGTAGCGAAACATCAGTCACATCAGTCACAAAAGGTAAGGCGATTCTTACCTTATAGATAGGATTATCTGGCCGAGTCGCCACCCTCCTGGCGCGTACGGTCAAGCCGTTCGGCCCACTCCTCGGCCCATCGCCGGATCGCTTCCCGATCCTCGTCTGGCAGATCTGGCGGCACCGTGAACCACACACGCCCACGATCGATCTTGGTCGACTCCACGTCGAGCTCAGCACCGCGGATCTCGGCCAGGATGACGGCCGCATCATCGCGCCCCACCTGTTCAAGATCGATCGGAGTGAGACCGACGGCGTAGGCCATGTGAGCCAAGGTGGACGCAGTCGCCAGCACTCGCACCGGCGGGGCGCCCTTCCGAGGTTTGCGATAACCCCGCTCGACATTTCCCCACGTCTCGGCGCTGATCCCGGCCCGCTTGGCCGCCTCGGCCACCGGCAGGCGTGGGCGCAGACTCTCTCTGACCCGACGTATCAGCGCTCCTTCAGGGGTGGGTTCTGGCACGTCAGAGCTGGATGCCAACGGGTCCCTCGCCATGGCCCTGCCCGGTCTCTCGGAGGATTGCAACGGATTGCAGCGGATTACAGAGATGTTCCTGGCGCTCCCTTCTAGATATCAACCAATCCATGATCATCTTAGAGAAATGCAAGTTTTGATGTTGCAATAAACCCAATTCCTCTGCGATCCTCTCCGCATGCAGACACGCCCTCCGCGTAAGCGGCCCATCGACCAGGACCCCGCCGCCATCCGCCATCGACGCTTGAGCGCCGCCATGGAGCAGAAGCAGCTCGCCAGCGCCGCCAACATCAGCACCACCCACATGAGCAACATCGAGCGCGGCAAGAGCTCGGCCGGGCCGGACGTCCTCTTCCGGATCGCCACCGCCCTCGACTGCCAGGTGAAAGACCTCCTAGCGACATGAGCGCCCCCGCCGAGGAGGAGGTGCCGGCGTACCGCCTCTACACCTGCGAGCAGGGCGCCGCACGAATTGGCGGCGATGTCATCAGCGCCTGGACCCTGTACCGCTTCGCCCGCGAGGACCTCGTGCCGTGTACCCGCAACGGGCGCAAGGTCGCGTGGACTGACGAGCAGTTGGCTGGTGCCGTCGCCTATCTGGCGAGCACAGCCGCGAAGAAGACGACCAAGGCCAAGACCTCCCCCCCGTCGCAGGAGACCCGGCCCCGTGGGCGTAGCGACATCGCCCCGTTGGTCTCCCGCCCCGGCCGCCGCTACAGCGCCGCGCTCGATGTTGCTCATGTGGGTGGTGCTGATGTTGCAATAAACCCAATTCCTCTGCGATCCTCTCCGCATGCAGACACGCCCTCCGCGTAAGCGGCCCATCGACCAGGACCCCGCCGCCATCCGCCATCGACGCTTGAGCGCCGCCATGGAGCAGAAGCAGCTCGCCAGCGCCGCCAACATCAGCACCACCCACATGAGCAACATCGAGCGCGGCAAGAGCTCGGCCGGGCCGGACGTCCTCTTCCGGATCGCCACCGCCCTCGACTGCCAGGTGAAAGACCTCCTAGCGACATGAGCGCCCCCGCCGAGGAGGAGGTGCCGGCGTACCGCCTCTACACCTGCGAGCAGGGCGCCGCACGAATTGGCGGCGATGTCATCAGCGCCTGGACCCTGTACCGCTTCGCCCGCGAGGACCTCGTGCCGTGTACCCGCAACGGGCGCAAGGTCGCGTGGACTGACGAGCAGTTGGCTGGTGCCGTCGCCTATCTGGCGAGCACAGCCGCGAAGAAGACGACCAAGGCCAAGACCTCCCCCCCGTCGCAGGAGACCCGGCCCCGTGGGCGTAGCGACATCGCCCCGTTGGTCTCCCGCCCCGGCCGCCGCTACAGCGCCGCGGCCAGATGATCTACAAGGAGCACCACCGCATGCCCGAGACCGACTCCGAGGCTGATGCCCGCTACTACCGTCTGGCCACCCCGGCCGGACGCGAGGTCACCGTCCGGCTGGACGAGACGACGGTCGTTCTGCAACTGCCCGGCCACCGGCCCCTCGTCCTCGACCATGACGAGGCCTGGGCCGCCTGGGCCTGCTTCACCGACGCGCTCGACTTCCCCGAGAACGCGCCGGAGTGGGTCGGGCCGACCATCATCCCCACCGACGCCGAGGGGCGGCCGCTGCCCGCGGCCGCGCCCGCCGTCTCGGCCTGAGATGCGTATCCGCCTGGTCCTGACCGGACCGCACGAAGTCGTGGCCAACGAGATCGACCGGCTCGGCTACCTGTACGAGATCGCCGCGCAGTCCGACCTGACCCCGCTCCCCGGCGACACCCTCGGAGACCGCCCCCGCCAGTACGTGGCCCGCATGACGCTCACGCCCCGACACGGCGAGAGCGGCGAGGACCTGGTCCCGGTGCGCATCGGGGACGCGCGCCTGGCAGGTGAGGCGCTGCGCGTCATGGCGCAGGTCGGCGCCGACCTTGACCCCCAGCGCTCGGCCGTCCTCGCGGCGGCCGCCGAGCGCATCACCCCTGAAACGACAACTCTCCCGGTGTGCTGACACCGGGAGAGCTCACCGTCCATACCCGAAAGGGCAACCCAACGATGACCGTACAGCCCCCCGCCGACAAGACCACCCAGCCCGGGGTCTTCGTCCACACCACCGTGTCGATCGCCTACCCCGACGCCGCGGAGATCAGCCTGAAGGACTCCCGCCACCTCCCTGGCATGTACTTCTTGAGCCTCTCTGCTACTCAGAACCCGGTCCACATCTCGCTCGGCGGTATCCACGCCGATCGGGAGGCCGAAGCGAAGGCGATGGACCGCCTGGCCGAGGTCGCCACCGAGGCCGCGGCGAGGCTCCGCGCGCCGCTGCCCGCCGTACAGCCCGCGGGCGGTGCCTGATGCAGGACGACAACTGCACGGCCGAGTTCATCGACGGCCACTGGACCCGCTGCGGATGCCTGAACTGCCGCGAGCTTGAGGCCGACCTGATCGAGCGCGCCGTGGAGATGGACGCGATCACCCTCCAGCACGAGCTCAATGGGAGCGACGGATGACCCCCGAGCGGATCGCGGAGACCCCTGCCACACCCCAGAAGGGCAAGCGCCGAGAGATCCACTACCGCGTCGCCCTGCTGCTCACCAACGGCGCCCGGATCCGTCCCGTGTGCCGGGTCCCTGGCTGCGACTGGCGGGGCCATGCCCACGTCGCCAAGCCCGCCGCAGAGCACGAGCGCACCATCCATCAGGCCTGGCACGCCGCCAAGGCCGCCCCGTCCCGCCCCGTCAGCCCCTCCACTCAGGGAGTAACCTCATGAGTCACATCGACGAGATCATCACCGCACGTTTGGGTGAGGCGCCCCCCGGCCCGATCCAGCAGGACGGCGCCGCCCGTCGAGCCGCGATCAACTTCGGCTACCTCGCAGACCGCCCCGACCGGCGCACCGTGTGGCTGGAGACCCGCGCTGAACTGCTGGCGCTGTACAACGCCGCAGGGCATCAGCTCACCCGGTGGGACGCCCTGGACCGGCAGCTGGCCGAGGACGCCCACCCCTCACAGCCCAACCCGGCCCCGGCCCTGGGCCCGGCCTCTCACCCCCTGAAGTCCTCGGCTCCGGCGCCCACCGCCCCGCCCCTCGCGCCCGTCCCGGCGCCGGCCCCGGTGCGCGGCCCCTTCGAGTCGGCCCACCCCCAGCCACTCCAGCCGCTCCCGCTGCCCTCGGCGGTGGCGAGCGCGGCGCCGGTCCCGCCGAGCGCCGTGGCCATGGCCGAGGCGCTCGCCGACACCGACCCGCGGCGGGGTGTGCGGCCCTACGTCCTGCCGACCCCGGCGCAGCCCGCCGGTGAGGCGGTGGTGCCGGACCCTCACGGGCGGCCGGGTCAGCAGTGACCGGCCGACACCGCATGCCGCGCCTTCCCTTCTCCACGCGGCAGCGGGCCCGCCTGCTGGACTGGGCCCGCGACACCATGCAGACGACCTACGGTGACATGCGGTCCGTGGACATCTGGTGAGGACCTTCTTTCGTCTCCTCTCGTCGGCCCTCCTCCCCGGGCCGGCGGGGGGCCGGTGGTCGCGGCGCGCCCTTCTCGCCGCGCGCACCGATCGGCCCGCCCCTGACCCGGTCACCGAGGCCAAGCTGATCATGCACCGGGCGGTCGTCGAGCGGCTTCCCATCGCTGACGGCCTGGCCCAGATCCGCGAGCGCATCACCACCCAGCCACAGCGACGGTGGTGGTGGCCGTGGTGACGCTGCCCCTGCTGACCCTCGCGGGCGGGATCGTGACGGTCTGCGCGGCGACCGCCGCCGTGATCGCCGTGCCGTGCCGGTGGCCCCTGTGGGCACTGTGCACGGCGCTCGCGGTCCTCGCCGCGGCGGCGATCGTCACCGCCCTGACCCTCATCTCGCCGCCTGCCGTCCCCGAGCCCCCGCTGGCTCCCCGTATCGTCCTGGAGGCCTGATGGCCATGACTGGGACCTTCGTCCTGTCCTTCGCTCGTGATGCGTTCACCTCGCTCACCGACGCGGTCCAGCTCGCTCCCGCCGCGCTCGGTCTGTTGTTCCGCTACCTCACCCGCCCGCCCCGCCCAGGGATCAGCCGCGACGAGCTAGCCGCGGACTACGGGGTCACCCGCGACGCGCTGCGTCGCACCAACACCGAGCTCATCGAGGCCGGGCTACTGCTGCAGGACCGTCGCCCCATCGGTAAGGGCGAGTGGCAACACCTGATCGTCGCGGCCGCGACCCCGGCCGAACTGCCCTCCAAGCGCGAGGCGTGGACCCTGCTGGACGCCGCCCTGGCCGCCGATCGGGTCAACACCTCGCCGGAAAGCGCGGATGTTGCGACCTGCACCGACGTGCCCGCGCCGCAGGTCGCAACATCACCCCGAAACGGCCACATAGAACCGGTTAACCCCTTCGCTACGTCCGAGCAAGAGCACAAGCCCTCGGTGGTGGCCACCGTCGCCGAACTGCGGGCCCTGGCCCAGTTACCGCCACTACCGGCACCGAAGGATCAGGCCGATCTGTGGCTGACCCCCGCCCAGGTCCTCACCCTGGCCACCCAGTACCCGCCGCGCTACGGAGACCTGGCCCTGGGCGTGCTGGCCCGTTCGGGTCTCCCCTTCTACCTCGCCCCCCGGGTGCTGGCCCTCATGCTGCAGGGCTACGACACCGGGCAGCTGGCCCGCACCCTGGCCGGCGTCCAGGAGGGCAAGTGCCCGGCCGCGGTCGCGCGCTGGCGCCTGGACAAGCTGCTGCTCGACCCCGCCCCGAACCGCACCGCGGCCGCGGTCGCCATCTGGCGGGCGCCGTCGACGACCATCACCGCGCCCCCGGCCCCGAGCTCGGCCGACCCCCAGGCGACCGCCCGGAAGTTCGCGGCGCTTCGGGCCACGCTCCCCGCGGCCGGTGCCCGGCTGCGGGCCGGGAACCGAGGGTGAGCGCCGCCGCAGTGGTGCTGCCGCTGTGGAGCCCTGCCGTCGAGCGGCGCCTGATCCGCCGGGCCGCCCGTCGACGGAGTCGGCATCGGCCCCGGTGCAGGGAGTGCCGCAGGCAGATCAGCGACGCGATCTCGCTGCGGTTCCGGTTGGGGTCCGGCTGCCGCCGCAAGCTCGGGATCACCGGGCGGCGCCTGCAGCTCGGCCGGATGCCGCGCGTCCGCGACCCCGGTCACATCCTCGGCCAGCTCGACCTGCTCGACCTCGAAATCGAACGGACATACGAACAATGGGCCGCATAGTGTTGATCATGAAACGGCTGCTGTGCGCTCACACGTGGGAGCTCGCGAGCCGTCGGAACTGGATCTACACCTACCGCTGCCCGCGCTGCACGAAGACCAAGACCCGCCGCGACTACTGAGGACTGGAGGCACCGGTGAACCTGAGCGAGCACGACCTGGAGCTGTGCCCCTTCAACTGCCGCGAGCTCGTCCTGATCACGCGCACCGAGCGCGGCCGGGAGCTCGCGGTGAACCCTGCCCCCGACCCGAAGGGCAACACGGCGGTCTGGAAGAACTCGGCCGGTGCCTGGCGCTCGCGGTCCCTGGCCGGCCACGAGGCGATGCCGCTGCTGTCGTACGAGGAACTGCACATGCCCCACGTCGCGACCTCGCCCGCCTGCCGCCCCGCACCGCCCGCCGCGACGCTGCCCGGCCTGGCCACCTTCGCCCGTGGCCGTCCCCGCACGGCCCGGCTCCCCTATCCGCGCCGTACCCGCTGAAAGAAGAACCATGATCCACGAACCCGACCTCTATACAACCGCCGCAGCACAGGTGCACTACGTCGACCCGCGCGTCCGCCAGCTCGCCTACGCCCGCTACCACCTCACCACCGGCGGCAGCTTCATGAGCTGGCTGGCCCTCGGCAAGAACCACCCCGACGCCCTTATCGAGGAGGCGCGGGACTGGCTCCGCGCCGCCGTGGCCGCCGGGATCCTGTCACAGCAACCGCTGGGGGAAGAATCATGATCATCGCGACGCGACGTCGCCTCGGTGCCTGGTGGGACCGCCAGCGCGAGCTGTTCGCCGACCCGTTCGATATCGAGTGGCCGCCCGAGGACTCGGCCGCGGCCGCCGTCCCGGTCGACCGTACGGAGGCCGACCGTGGATAGCGCCCCCACCATCGAGCAGCCGAGCCCGGCCGCCCCGACCAGGACCCGCACCCCGTGCGGCACCGTCGCCATCCTCACCCCGCAGGATGACGGCACCTTCGTAACCCTCGTCTGGGACGTCCCGATCGACGTCGCCAGCCAGGGCATCACTCAGCTGATCACGCAGTTCGGCCCGGCCCGCACCGAGATCACCGCCGACGCCCAGGCCGCCGCGGTCTCCGCCGACTTCTTCGCCAACCGCCACGGCGTGGTGAGGATCGACAATGACTGACCGGCCGCCGCTGCAGCCGTTCATCTGCGGCGGTGGCGCCCAGGCCGAGGTCGCCCCGGCCCGCGTGGGCGTGGTCATCCTGGCGTGGATCTGCCCGTCCTGTGACGGCGCCGGCCTCTGGGACGACCGGCTGCCGTGCGAGATGTGCAGCGGCCGGGGCGCCGTCGACGACGACACCCTGGGCGAGTGGGACCGCGCCGAGGTGCGGCCGGCCCCGATCCCGCCCGCCGTCATGCGGAAACCGTGCGCGGACTGCGCGTACCGGCCCGGCGCCCCCGAGGCGGACGAACTCCCGCCCACGGACGCGCCGTTCTTCTGCCACCACGGGATGCCCGTCGTGAACGGCGCCTACGCACCGACCGCGTGGGCCGACGGCCGACCGCTCGGCGCGATGGTCTGCCGCGGCTGGTGGGAGGCCACGACCCGTCAGCATCTGCACGACGTCCTCAAGGCCTACCAGGCGGCGCGCGACGGGTGGGGGAACGGTGCCTGACACCCCGGCGCCACCGCCGGACCCGGCCGAGCCGTGCACCTACGGTTGTCGGCCGTCGACCGGCTGGAGGCGCTACCCCACCGGGTGGGCCCGCGCGTGCGACCGACACCGCGGCGGCCGCCGGGACCGGTTCGTGCCCGACGTCGTCAACAACCGTCAACAAGGGGGATCCCATGAGCGAAACGCCTAAGCCAGCCCAGGGTCGCATCGGGACGACAGTGAACGAGTACGGAGACGGGATCCACCTGCTCGCCGCCGGGGCCCGGGGGATGCTGGCCATGGCCAGCATGGTGGACCTGGAGGCGATGCGCACGCACCTGGCGACCATGGAGACCATCGCGCCCCTCGTCGTCCCCACCACCTACCTCCAAAGCGGCGGGCTGCGCTTGCGCGATCAGGCCACGTTCCTGGACGCCACCATCGCCTACATCAACACGATCAGGACCCTGGACCGCCGCCGGTGACCTACCCGCTGTGCAAGGTGCCCGCCTGCTACCGCCCGTCCCCGGACGGCGCCGCGGCGTGCGCCAGCTGCGGAGCCGAGCTCCACCACCGGCTCGGCGAGCTGGCCGACTGGCTGGCCGCCGAGCTGGATACGGCGCTGGCACGCCAGGCCCGGCTCGGCGGCGGCACCGGCCGCCGCGGCGCCGAGACCCCACTGGCCTACGGTGCCGCCGCCGCCGAGGCCATCGCCGTACTGCGCTCAGCGCTGGTCGGCTGGGTGCGCACCCTGGACCGGCACGACCAGCCGATCGGCCCGGCCTGCCCGCGCCGCTGCGAGCACGGATCCTGCGTGTGGATCACCACCCGGATCCTGCCCAAGAACACGCTGCCCGCGATGGCCGACTGGCTGGCCCGGCGGGTGACGGACATCCGCCGCCATCCGGCTGGCGGCGAGGCCGTCGACGAGCTCATCGACGCCGTCCACCAGGCCCGCCGGGCGATCAACCGCGGCGCTGATCTGGTCTACTGCGGGCCGTGCGGACACCGCGGCGACGATGGCCGCATCTGCATGAGTGACCTGTACGCCGTGCCCCACGCGCGGGTCGTGCAGTGCCGGTGCGGCGCCATCACCGACGTCCCAAGCCGCCGCGCCTGGCTGCTAGGGCAAGCAGAGAGCGTGCTGGGCACCGCGGCCGAGATCGCCCGGGCGCTGACCCGCCTGGAGCAGCCCGTCACCCCCGAGCGGATCCGGCAATGGGCCCAGCGCGACCGGCTCAGCGCGCGCGGCCACGATCACCGCGGACATCCGCTGTACCGGATCGGCGACGTCCTGGCGCTCCTTGACGGCCTGGATGCCGCCCACCTTGAAGGCCCGGCCTGCATCCGCATCCGCTGCCGGCACTCGACCTGCCGCCGGATCCGCGCCCGAACCCGCCCGCCCCGCGCAGCATGAGGAGAGAATCCAGCTATGGCCGATCAGACACCCGAGACACCCGAATGGGCCAAGGCCCTGCAGAACGCTGCCGCCGAGATGAGTAAGGGCCTCGCCCAGGCGAGCCGCATCCTCGCCGCACAGGGCGCCATGGGGTGGACGTACCGAGGTGACCTCGAAGCGGCACGCCAGGCCCTGGCCGCGCTGCCACCCGACCACCTACAGGAGATCTCGGCGGCCGCGGCCGCGCTCGCCTCGCTCGCGGACGAAGCGCTCACTCAAAAGGCGCCCTGAACTGGGCATTTGCGAAAAAGATCATCGGATGTCACGCTGAAGGTCTGCGGAGACAGTTGTGTCCGCAACCAGGAGACCCCGCCATCGCGCGGGGTTTTCTCGTTCCTGGCCCGGATGCCTCGGGGGTCATCTGCGGTCAGGAACCCCCGACCTCACCCCCTCCCAACGCACCGACTCGCCCACCCGTACGGGTGCGCGCGACCCGCTCTGGGAGATCACATGTGGACGTTGCACCACGGCGACGCGCTCGCCATCCTGCCCACCCTGCCCGCCGCCTCCATCGACCTCGTTCTGGCCGATCCGCCCTATAACTCCGGTGGCCGCACCGGAACCGAACGCGCCGCGCAAGGCGCACGCGACAAGTACGTCTCCGGTGACGCCGCCCACGCCCTGGCCGACTTCGCCGGCGACAACCGCGATCAACGCGGCTTCGGCTACTGGTTGGCCCTCGTGCTCGGTCAGTGTCTGCGCGCCGCCCGTCCTGGCGCGTCGGCTCTGGTCTTCTGCGACTGGCGGCAACTGCCCGCCACCTCTGATGCGCTACAGGCCGCCGGATGGACCTGGCGCGGCATCATCCCCTGGCGTAAGCCCATCGCCCGTCCGCAGCGGGACGGCTTCAAGCGCGAGTGCGAATACGTCCTGTGGGCCAGCAACGGCGTGCCCGCCCGGCACGTTGAACCCGTCTACCTGCCCGGCCTCGTCGAAGGGTCGCAACCACGCGGCACCGTTCGCAAGCACATCACCCAAAAACCGGTCGAGGTACTTCGTCAGCTCATCGGTGTCTGCCCACCGGGTGGAACCGTGCTCGACCCGTTCGCGGGATCTGCCTCCACCGGAGTTGCCGCGCTCCTTGAGGGGCGAGCGTTCATCGGCGTGGAGATCACCGAGCACTACGCCAAGGTGGCACAGCAGCGCCTGACGGAGACGATCGCCGAGTAGCCCAGGAGGTGTGATGTCTCCTCGGAGTAAGGGCCGCGCCGGGCGGCCCTGGCGGCGCGTATGGAACCGGCTGCGCAACAGCCCGGGCAGCGATGTGTGCTGGCTGTGCGGCCACATGATCGACAAGACCCTTCCCGCTAGGCATCCGATGAGCTGGACGGCCGATCATGTCGACCCGATCAGCCTCGGTGGCGCCGAGCGTGACATCCGGCTGCTGCGTCCTGCTCACATGCGATGCAACAGCAAGCGCGGCAACCGCACCGGCGCGGCCGGTCGGCCCATGCGGACGTCCGAGGCCTGGTGAACGAGCGCGATCGCGCACCGCTCCGGCTGTTCCCGCATTTCCGCAGGTCACGACGTTTCCGCAGGTCAGGGTGTTTTTGGGGGGGTGGGTGGGGGACCCCGTGCCAACCTCTCCCGTATCTCTCCCCGCGAGATCAACCGGAGGTGATCATGGCTATCCGGCGGGTCTCAACCGTGGTCGCCGAGGGTGATCGGCGGGCCTCGCTCAAGGCGATCCGCGACAAGCTCGCCCGCGAGCTGCACGGCGCGAGCGGCCGCGACGCCGCGGTGATCGCCAAGGAGCTCCGGGCGACGATCTCGGAGCTGGACGGGCTACCTGGTGGCGAGGAGGTGAACCCCATTGACGATCTCGCCGCCCAGCGTGCGCGTCGGATCGCAGACGCCCAGGGTCGCTAACTGGCCGCAGTACCCGATCAGCGCGGCACCGGAAGTGATCGACCTCGCCGCTTCGGCTGGGCTGCATCTGGACCCGTGGCAGCAGTTCATTCTCACCCACGGCCTCGGGCAGAGGCTCGACGAGCAGTGGACCGCGCGGAAGGTCAGCGTGTGGGTGCCCCGCCAGAACGGCAAGGGCGGCGTGATCGAAGCGTTGGAGCTGGCCTGGCTGTTCCTGTTCAAGGACGAGCTGATCATCCACTCCTCGCATCAGCACCGTACGTCGTCGAGGGCGTATGCGCGGCTGGAGCGGATCATTCGCGGTGCCCCTCATCTGTTCCGCCAGGTCGAGCAGTTCCGCCAGGCCAACGGTGAGCAGCAGATCGAGACCAGGGACGGGCGGCTGCTTCAGTACGTGACCCGGTCACGCACGGCGATCCGCGGCTTCAGCTCCGCAAAGATCATCCTGGACGAGGCGCAAGAGCTGACCTCTGACCAGATGGCGGCCGTCTTGCCGACCGTGAGCGCCATGCCGAACTGGCAGGTGTGGTTCCTCGGCACCCCGCCGGATGATGCGGCCGCCTGGTGCTACGGGCTGCGCGCGGACGGCGAGGCCGGCGCGGCGCGTTTGGCGCACTTCGACTGGGGCGCGGATCTGGACCCCACCAGCGCGGCCGACCGGCGCCGGGCGGCCGCGGACCGTGACCTGTGGTACGCCTGCAACCCCGCCTTGGGTGTGCGGATCACCGAGGAGACCGTCGAAGACGAGGCCAAGCCGTCCGGGCTCGGCGAACTGTTCTCGGTCGAGCGGCTCGGCGCATGGAAGCCACGGGCAGAAGCCGGGCCCGGTGTCCTGAACATCGAGGTGTGGCAGAGCCTCACCGACCCCGGCTCCCGCCGTGAGGGCGCGGTGGCGTTCGCCGTCGACGTCACACCCTCGCGGGACAGTGCGTGCATCGGCGTGTACGGGCTGCGTGCTGACGGCCTGGGGCATGTTGAGATCGTGGACCGGCGCCCTGGAACCAACTGGGTCGTGGATCGGCTGGTTGAGCTGCGGGGGCGGTGGGATCCGGTGGCCATCGGCCTGGACGTGAAAGGGCCTGCGGGGTCGCTGCTGGTCGACCTCGAGAAGAGGGGAATCACCCGTCCCGAGGACCCCGACAAGCCCAAACGCGGCGACCTGGCCATCCCGACCGCATCGGAGGTTGCGGCGGGCTGCGGGCAGTTCGCCGACGCCGTCGCCCAGGCGACGTTGCGCCACATCGGCCAGGACGAGATGACCACCGCGATCATGGGCGCCAAGACGCGGCCGCTCGGCGATGCGTGGGCGTGGGGGCGGCGGATCTCGACCGCGGACATCTCCCCGATCGTCGTCGCGACGAACGCGCGGTGGGCGTATGAGAGCAGGGCGCATCTGGTCGCCCAGGATTATGACCCGCTCGCCAACATCTACTGACCGGGGAGGCCGGATGCACTGGCTCAAGGCCGCCGAGCTCGCCGGTGACGCCGTGCGACGCCTCGGCGAGGCGTGCAGGTGGCTGCCCGGCCTGGCCGGGGCGGCATGCGTTTGCGTGGGGCTGGCGCTGATCTATCGGCCCCTGGGCCTGCTGGCCGCCGGCGCGTTCCTGCTGCTGCTGGATCGGAGGTCGTAGTGGGCGTGTTCTGGGGCCGCCGGGCCACCCCGCCCGCGGAGCGCAGGTTTCTGCCGCCGATCATCACCAGCTCGCAGTTCGACCAGGTTGACCTGTCTCGTGCCGAGGCGAGCCTGCAGAAGGTCGCGGTCTGGTCGGCGGTCGACCTGATCGCCTCGCTGGGGTCGGAGCTGCCGATCGATGTGTTCCGCGGCACGGGCGCCGACCGCACCGAGCTGCCGGTCCCGTCCTGGCTGCAGGACCCCGGCGCCGACGGCCAGGGCGTGGAGGATTGGATCTTCCAGCTTCTGATGAGCTGGCTGCTACGCGGCAACGCGACCGGCATCGTGCGTGACCGGCATCCGCGCGGCGACTTCCCGACGGCGGTCGAGCTGCTGCACCCGGACGCGGTCAACGCCTGGCTGCGCGACGACCGGCCGGTGTTCGCCTACCTCGGACGCGAGATCCAGCCGGCGGAGTTGTTCTTCCGGCGGTGCTACCCGATGCCCGGGATCGTGCTGGGCATGTCCCCGATCGAGCACCACGCCAGCACGATCGGACTCGGCATCGCGATCAACCGGTTCGGCCGGCAGTGGTTCACCGACGGCGCGCACCCGGGCGGGATGCTGACCAACTCCGAAGCCGACCTGAATCCGGATCAGGCGCGCACCGCCAAGGAGCGGTTCTTGGCCGCGGTGCGCGGCACGCGCGAGCCGGTGGTGCTGGGCCGCGGCTGGAAGTTCGAGAAGATCCAGATCGCGCCGGAGGAGTCGCAGTTCCTGGAGTCCAACCAGTTCACGAGCGCCGAATGCGCGCGGATCTTCGGCCCCGGGCTCGCCGAGGTCCTCGGATACGAATCCGGCGGGTCGATGACGTACTCCAACGTCGAATCACGCGCCACGCACCTGCTGGTGTACGCGCTGAACCGGTGGCTGCGCCGCGTGGATCGGGTGCTGACGGTGATGCTCCCGCGCGGCCAGTACGCGCGGCTGAACCGGGACGCGCTGCTGCAGTCCACGACGCTGACCCGCTACCAGGCGCACCAGATCGCCCTGCGCAACCGGTGGAAGACGGTCAACGAGGTGCGCGGCACCGAAGATCTCCCGCCGGTGCCATGGGGCGACGAGCCGAACACCGCGGCGCCGGCAAGCGGAACGGGCGACGTCCACGACGGCGCGGATCAGGAGGAGTAATGGAGACGTTGCGCGAACTGGACATCGTCCGGGCCACTGCGGGGGCCGTACGGCTGACGCGCGCCGACGATGGCCAAGGCGAGCGCGAGATGCCGACGATGACCGTCCGCTTCTCGCCGTTCGGGACCTGGTATGAGATCGACTCGTGGTGGGAGGGGCGCTTCCTCGAGCGCACCGTGCGCGGCGCGTTCGCCAAGACGATCGCCGAGAACGCGAGCCGGGTGAAGGTGATGTTCAACCACGGCCGTGACATGTACATCCACCAGAAGGTGCTCGGCGTTCCGGAGAGCATCCGCGAGGACGCCGACGCCGCGGTTGGTGACGTGCCGCTGTTCGACACCTCCTATGTGCGAGACCTGCTGCCCGGGATAGAGGCTGGCGCCTATGGTTCCAGCTTCATGTTCCGCGTCTTGCAAGAACAGTGGAACGAGGAGCCGGGCCGCTCCGATCACAACCCCGATGGCCTCCCAGAGCGGACCATCACAGAGGTCCGGCTGTATGAATTCGGTCCGGTCACCTGGCCCGCCAACCCGGACGCCACCTCCGGTATCCGATCCGGCACCGATGCCTACTACGAGCACCTGCGCCTGGCGGACCCGGCTCGGGTCGAGCGGCTCGCCGCTCGCGTCACCGAACTTCGCACTGCGCAGGGAGCGCAGCCGCCCGCCAAGGGCACTGCGCCTCTGTCTGCAGCCGCACCCGCACCACCCGACGAGCCGGCCATGCGCCACTCGGGCGGGCTGACGCCACGCGAACGCCGCTGGCGTCGATACCCGTACCTGAAGGAAGGGGCGTCACGATGACGCTGGAAGAGATGCGCGCCCGGCTCACCAAGATCGAAGACGAGCGGCGCGGCCTCGATGAGGCCGCCGGCGATGCGGCCCTGGCCGAGGATCAGCAGACCCGCTGGGAGGCGCTCGACGTCGAGGAGACCGAGCTGCGCGAGCAGGTCGAGGAGGCCGAGCGTCTTGAGCGTGTGGCGGACTCGCGCCAGCGCTGGCGTACCGCGCAGATCGGCCGGTCCGTGGTGCCGTTCGACGGCGGCGACATCGCGCGCATGGCCGCACCAGAGCTGCGCGACCGGGCCCGGGCCGTGCTCGGCGACGACACCGCGGCCGGGCACCTGGCCGACGGTCAGCGCTCCCGGCTGGAGCGGCTCCTGCAGACCCGCAACGACAACGTCGACGGGGCGCTGCTGGCCCGTCGGCTGCTGGTGACCGAGCACCCGCACTACCGGGAGGCGTTCATGCGCCTGGTCTCCCGTACCACGCCGGTGCTCACCCCGGAGCAGTCCCGGGCGGTGCAGGCCTATGAGGAGTTTCGGGCGATGTCCATCGGCACCGATGCCGCCGGCGGGTACGGCGTGCCGGTCCTGATCGACCCGACGATCATCTTGACCGCGCAGGGCTCACCGAACGACTTCTTCAACCTGGCCCGGGTGGAGACCATCACCACCGACCAGTGGAAGGGCGTCTCCTCGGCGGGCGTCACCTGGCAGTTCCGCCAGGAAGGCGCCGCTGCCTCCGACAACTCGCCGACCCTGGCCCAGCCGGCCGTGCCGGCCCACCGCGCCGACGGATACATCCCCTACTCCCTCGAGGTCGACCAGGACTATCCCGGGTTCGCCTCGGAGATGGCGCACCTGCTCGGCGAGGGCTACTCCGAACTGCTGGTGAAGAAGTTCACCGACGGGAGCGGCACCAACGAGCCGACCGGCATCGTGACCGCCCTGACCGGTGGCGCCTCGGTGGTGACCACCGCGGCCGGGGGCGCCATCTCGGCGGGCGACGTCAACGACACCTGGGCGGCGCTGCCGATCCGCTACCGGGGCGCCCGGTGCGCGTGGATGTCCTCCACCGACGTCAACAACGCGATCCAGCAGCTCGGCGCGAGCAACAACAACTCGGCGTTCACCGTGGACTTCACGGCCGAGGGCGTGATGATCCTCAAGGGCCGCCGCGCCTACCTCAACGACTACATGGACGCGTTGCCGGCGGGGGTCGGCGCGGCCGAGCTGGCGGTGGTCGGCGACTGGTCCAACTACCTGATCGCCCAGCGCGCGGGCATGTCCATCGAGCTGATCCCGCACGTCTTCAACGCGGCGGGCACACTCGCCCTGCCGACCGGTCAGCGGGCGTGGTTCGCCTGGGCGCGCGTCGGAGCGGACTCCATCAACGATGCCGGTTTCCGGCTGCTGGTGAACAAGCCCTCCTAGTCCAGCAACCCGACCTGCAGCAGCGCCCGGCCGCCATACCGGGCGCTGCTGATGTGTAAGGAGGCCCGGTATGGGCGTGGTGTATGTCAAGAACGATTGCGTGGTGCGCTGGTCACAGGGCCAGTCGCCGCTGGCCAAGGGCGAGGTGTGGGACGAGGCGGCCGAGCTGGTGGCCGAGCGACCCGACCTGTTCGACACCGAGCCGACCCTGATCAAAGGCCGCCCGGCCAAGGCAGCACCGGCCGAGGCGGGGCCGGTCGAGGCGGGGCCGGTCGAGACGGCCACCGCGGCGCCCGGTGACAAGCGCACCCGCAAGCCCAGGGGCAGCTAGTGGCCGAACTGGTCACGCTCGCTGAAGCGAAGGCTCATCTCAACATCCCGGCATCCCGGACGGGCGACGATGAAGAGATCAGCCGGTTCATCGGCGCGCTGACCGCGCCGATTGAGCGGCATGTGGGGATCGTGCTGCCTGTCACCGTCACCGAACGCTGCTGGGGCGGGCGCCGGTCCCTGCTGCTCGCGCACCGCCCCGTGCAGTCGATCGGCTCTGTCACGCTGCCCGGCGGCCGCACCGTGCCCGGGTCGGGCTATGACCTCGACGGCGACGCCGGCGTGCTGCACCGGATGGCGGGCGGACACCTGTCCTGCTGGGAGCGTGGCCGCATCGCCGTCGTCTACACCGCCGGGCTCGCGGCTGTGCCCGCCCATGTCCGCCAGGCCGCCCTGATCATCCTCGGCCACCTGTGGGAGACCCAGCGCGGCACCATGGGCACGGCACGCGCCACCCGAGATGACGAGGTCTGGGATCCCCGCTTCGGCTACTCCATTCCCCGCCGAGCATTGGAGCTGCTCGGCGGAACATCGATGGGAATCGCATGATGCTGTCCTCCCGCGTGCCGGCCGTCTTGGACCGGCTGGTCGAGCTGTTCACTGCCGCACTGCCCGACGACGTCCTCGTGCACGACGGCCCGAACCTCACCGCCGACCCGGGCCGGGACGTGGTCTGTGTCGGCTGGGACGGCGACGACACCGGCGACGGCCAGGCCGTCGACTGGACCCAGACCTGGACCGGCCTGGGCATCGGGGCCAAGGCCGAGGCCATCGACGTCACCTGTGTGCTCATCGCATGGGACGGCGACGACGACCTGGCCGCTGCTCGCACCCGCGCCTATACCCACTTCGCCGCCCTGGAGGCGGCGTTGCGCGCCGACGTCGGGGCGGGCTTCGCGCCGCCCACCGTGGTGGCCATCACTGGTGGCCGCCTGCACCAGGAGCAGACCAAGAACGGGGTCGAGGTGCGGGTGCCGTTCACCGTCTCGGTCCAGACCCGTATCTGAAGGAGGGGGCCCACGTGGCCAAGCTGACGCTCAAGAACATCTCTGGCGACACCCGGAGCCTGGGTCGCCCCGATGGGCTGCCGGTCAAGGCCGGCGACGTCGTCGCCGTCGACGGCGAGCTCGTCGAGGAGCTGGGCGACGCCTACGTCATCGATCAGGCCGGGCAGGTCCGGGCCTGGCCCAAGGAGACCTGGAAGCTGAGCGGCGCCGGTGCGAGTGGCGCCGGTGCGAGCGGCACGGCCGCGGGGAGCAAGGGAGGCGCTGAGTCATGACCACTGGCACTGGCCTGGACAGCCAGGTAGGCATCGCCGCCGAGTCCGTGGTGGGGACCGCGGTCACGGTGACGAAGTTCCTGGAGTACACCAAGGAGTCGATGAAGTACAGCCCGGGGTTCCTGGAGCCGAACACCTTGGCGGCCGGGCAGAAGTACAAGCGCGTCTCCCGGGTGACGAAGAGCAGGGTCACCGCCGGTGGTGACCTCGAGCTGCCCGTCGCGACCCGCGGCATGGGCCTGCTGTACAAGCACATGCTCGGCAGCACGGGCACCGCGACGCAGATCGACAGCACCACCGCCTACCGGCAGGTGCACACCCCGGTCGGCAAGCTCGGCTTGGGCTTCACGATGCAGGTCGGCCGACCCGAGCCGTCGACCGGCACCGTGAGACCGTTCACCTACCGCGGCTGCAAGATCACCGAGTGGGAGTTCAGCCTCAGCGATGGCGACGTCGCCAACCTCAAGGTGTCGATCGACGCGATGGACGAGGCGACCGCCACCGCGCTGGCCACCGCCTCCTACACCGCGGCGCACCAGTTCGGCTTCCACCAGGCGGCCCTGAGGCTGGGTGGCACCGTGGCCACCGCGTCCGGCGTTACGTCGGTGACCGGCGGCACTGCGGTCGCCACCGTGATCAACTCCATCAGCATTAAGGGCGCCACGCCGCTGGCGACCGAGCGCTACGGCCTCGGCAACGGCGGCATCAAGCGCGAGCCGTTGGAGAACGACATCCCGACGATCACCGGCAGTCTCAAGGCCGAGTTCAGCCAGGCGGAGCTGTACGACGTGTTCAAGGCCGGCGACGTGCTGGCGCTGGAGCTGGAGCTGACCGGCGCGGCCATCGGCGCCTCGGGAGAGAACGACACGTTGTCGTTCATCACCCCGGCGATCATCCTCAAGGAGGCACCGCCGGTGGTCGACGGGCCCGGCATCGTGATGATGGACCTGTCGTTCGAGGCCTACTCCGACGGCACCAACCCAGTCGTTCAGGTGCTGTCCATCTCGGCCGACACCACCCTTTGACCCATGGTGGCCGAGGTGCGGGTGGCCGGCGCCGAGCAGATGCGCAAGCTCGCCCGCGACCTGAAGCGGGTGGACAAGAAGCTCGCCGCCAAGCTGCGCAAGAGCATCCGCGACGCGGCCCGGCCGGCGGTGGCCGACGCCAAGACCGCCATCAGTTCGCTGCCGGTCACCGGCTCCCGGGGCGGCGGCACCAAGAAGCGCGCCGATCAGCACCTGCAGCGCGCCAAGGATCCGGCATCCGAGAAGGCCCAGGCACGCGCCCGGGCCCGCGCCGGGCTACGCCGGAGCATCGCCGCGGCGATCAAGACCGACATCCGCGACGGCGGCCGCAAGGCCGGGGTGCGGATCATCGTCGACGGCAGCAAACTCCCCGCCGACCAGCGGACCCTGCCCCGGCGGATGAACACGCGCAAGGGGTGGCGCCACCCGCTGTTCGGCAACCGGGAACGCTGGTACGCCCAGCGCGGCGCCCCCTGGTTCGAGCCGTCGATCAAGCGGCACGTCAACCGGGTGCGGAAAACCATCCTCGCGGCGATGGACGAGATCGCCCGCGAGCTCGACAACAAGACGTAGGAGAGGCCTCATGCCCGCTTTCCGCATGACGATCGAGGACGAGACCTTCGAGACCGACCCGAGCAAGATCGCGCTGCACGAAGGCATCGCGCTGCAGGAGGCTACCGGCCTGACGGCCATGGACATGGAGGCCCGAATGAAGGCGGGCGACTTCATCGCGATCGGCGCCTACGTGTGGCTCATGCTGAAGTTCCGCCTGGGCCGGGACATCACCTGGCCTCAGATCAAGTCCGGCGAGTACGCGATTGACATGGCCGCGATCACGGTGGAGCGCATCGATGAGCCGGGCCCTACCAAGGCCGCCCGCGCCCGGGCTCGGGCGGCGACCTCAAAAAGCGCCGGCTGACCTACCTGCCGATCCTGGCGCACCTGTGCCACCTGACACCGGCTGACGTCGACGCGCTGACCGTGGTCGAGTTCGAGGCGTTCTGCGCGTGGATCGATGAAGTGATCAAGGCCAACAAGGCCAAGTAGCGCACACAGCCATGGGGGGTGATCCCC
>NZ_CP191989.1:0-19218 GCF_050943795.1 Streptosporangium sp. CA-115845
GTGGACCATCTCTACTGGGACCTCGGATCTCGCGCGGGCGGTGCCTGCTTCGAGGTGGAGCTGCGCGGCTCGGCCGCCCGGGTGTGCCTCATGGACATCGACGACTACCAGGCATATCTCGACGGCGACGCGTACGACTACTACGGCGGCTTCTACGACGTCAGCCCCGTCGTCCTGGTGGTGCCCTACGACGACCGGTGGTATCTCGTCGTCGACAGCAATGGCCGACGGGTCAAGGTCGCCGTCACCGAGGTCTTCGACTGACCGAGGTTGCCCCCGCGCGCAGGGGGGCGCCCAGGGGGGCGCGCGGCGCGCCCCCCTGGGCCATGCTCCCCGCCCAGGTCGCGAGCGGTTTCGGCGGTGGCCACCGACACGAGGTAACCGGTCTGGCTGACGAGGAGTTTTCAGAGTTTCGCGAGGGGTCTACACGCGGGCGCGCGAGGCCTCGGCGGCTCACCTTTGCGGGGGAGCCGGGTGGACCTCCAGCCACTCGCGTGGGCAGAACGGGCTGGTCTCCTCCGGGCCGTCCTCGTATCCGGGGTCGGTCCGGCGCATCTGCAGGTACGGGTAGTAGGCGTGGGGGTCGGGCGCGTCCTGGTCAGGCAGGACGTACCCGGTGATGGTGTAGTCCCGGCCCACCAAGGTCACGTGCTGCCCGCGCAGGTACCCCCAGTCCACGCCCAGCTGGTAGACCGGCAGCCGCCTGCAGTACGGCGGGTTGTGCGCCCGGTGGTCGCCGACGCCGTCCGAGTAGGCCAGGCCGCACTTCGGGCACCTGGTGTAGTCCGCGGACTCCTGGCGCTCGTGCTCGCAGCGGGGGCAGTCGGCCCGGTGCTCGCGGTGCTCAAAGTGCTCGGCCATCTCGCGCTCGATCTGCGTGTCCAGGTCGGCCTCGGCGCGCAGCTCCGCGCAGTAGCACCCGTCGCAGGTGATGCAGACGCCGCATCCCCCGCACAGTGCGAGCAGGTGGTGACCGCACGCCGGGTTGACGTCGTGCTGGGGGTTGCCGTCCCAGGAGGGGATCCAGGGACGGCCGTCCCCGGGGAACGTGCGCGGGGCGGCGTTCTCCGCCTGCTGTCCCCTCGTGTGTTCGCGTTCCACGTGCTGGGCGGCGGTGCGGTACCTCTCGCCGGTTGCGGCCATCCGGGCGCGAACGGCCCTCTTGCGGTTGTCGGTCGCCATGATCATCCCTTGTGGGCTGGGGTTCCCACGCCACCCCGCCCCGGGTCTGGATCGACAAGGGCGAAGTCGTCAACCGTCGCGCGGAGCTCTGCTCCTTGTCCTCATTGCCGCCGGCGCGTGGGGCCGGTGGCTCGGAAGGGGCGGGCGCGCCGCCACTTCGCCAGGCTAGGGGGGCATCGTGCCCGCTGTCACCTGTCTTTGCCCGTGTGCTGGTGCGGGCGGCGGATCAGGCGGGGCGGAACAAGCGCCGGGATGCCTCGTTGAGCTCGTCGCCGCGCCGCAGCTGCTCCTCGGCCAGAGCGGTATGTTCGCGGATGGCGGCGAGGCCCTCGGTGTTGAACACCCGGTACGCCTCTGCGTGGGCGGTCTCGGCGGCCGCGATCTGGTCGCCGTCCCCGTCCTCCCGGGCGGCGCGGAGCTCCTCATAGGCGGCCTCGCAGGCGTCGTCCAGCTCCTGGTGCCGGGCGACCAAGGCGTCCATCCGGGGCTGGACCGCAGCGCGCGCTTCCTGGTTGCGGTCGGCGATCCGCATGAACTCGGCGAAGGCGGGCGAGTCCGCCAGCCCGGCGGGGGCGGAGGAGGACGGCCGCACGAGCGGCTCCAGGCCGCGGGCCCACCGCTCTTGGGCGGAGGGCTCCTGTGCGGCCAGGGCGTCGGCGCGGGTCTGGGCGGTCGAGCGGGCGACGTTCATGGCGGCGGCGAGCTGCCCGTAGGAGCCGCCACGGTCTTGATGGGCGCGCACGGCCGCGTCCCGGATGCCGTGCAGGCGAGGCAGGACCGTACGGTCCAAGGCGACGATGATCCCGCGCAGGCTCGCCAGGTCGTTGTCGGTGTCGCCGGTGGAGCCCTCTTCGCTGTAGCGGGAGGTGAACGTGCCGTCGCGTTCCAGCGTGCGCAGCAGTATCAGCGCCCACGCGGCCAGATGCGCCGACTCTCCTGCGGCCATCGCGTCGCCGCCCAGCAGCGCCGCTTCCTCGTCGGTCAGGGTGACGATCAGGTCCACCAGGCCCGGCGCGCCCTCGTTGATCGGGTCGTGCCGCTCGATGTGCTGAACCGGCATAGCTCCACCTCCACTGTACGGACTTCCGTACAGCAGACTGTACGGACTTCCGTGCAGTGGGGTGGGGGAAATCGCGCTCTACCCGCTGGTAACTTGCGGGAATCCGCATTCCCGTGAGTTGGGATTTCCCGCCGATTCCGCCGTTCCGCTTGCCGATGTCAGGGCTTCCTGACACTCTCGATGTCAGGAAGCCCTGACAGAAGGAGGAGCTTATGGGGTGGCAGAGCGACGACGGCGTGCACGAGGGATGGGACGCCGCGGAGTTTCCCGGCGGCCGGTTCTCGGTCGGCTCCGGAGGCGGCGGCGCGCTGGTGCGCCACTTCGCCCCCGGCCCGCTGCACGGGCAGCACCAGGGCGAGCCGGAGACGGTCGACGGCCGGACCGCGATCGGCTGGCGCGCGATGTGCGAGTGCGGCTGGCGCGGCCCGCTCTGGCAGCGCGGCACCGACCCCGGGCAGCTCTACGGCGGGCACAACGTCTACGCGCCCGACCCCGGCCCGGCGGCCGACGTCCCCGAGGCGATCGAGCACAAGCTCTACGTCGAGTGGGCGGCCCACCTGAACCCGCCGTCCCTGGTCGCCGTTGCCGACGCCGCGACCCGGGCCGAAGTCGCTCAGAGGCGCCTGGACGACGCCGTCGGCAGGGCTCGCGCCGATGGCCGCTCATGGGCTGACATCGGCGCCGCAGTCGGCATCACCCGGCAGTCCGCCCACGAGCGGTGGGCCAAGCTCTCCAGCCCGGCCCGCGCGTTCGGAGTCGGCGACCGCGTGCGGCTCCTGGTCGGACAGCAGGTGAGCTACACCGACGAGGACCTGGCCGACGAGGGCGAGGACGCCACGGTGCGCTTCAGCGTCGCGCGCGGCGCGGTCGGCCGGGTCGTGAAGGTTCGCGAGTACCCGACCCCCTTGCCGTACGTGGTCCTGACCGACGACGGCCGGGAGTTCGGGGTGGCCGAGCACGACATTGAACGCGCCGCCGTCTGAGGGAGACGCTGTGACCATCCGCTACACCGCCGCCCAGATCCGCGTCATGGTCGGGCACATCGAGAGCTGCGAGGTCTGCGGCGACGACCCGGAGATCAGCGCGGGCCTGTACGACGAGGGCCTGGCCCCCGAGGAGCTGGCCGATTTCATCGCCACCGGCCACGACCCGGCCTGGCTGAACCTGCTGACGGGCACGGCGCGATGACCCCTCTAGGTCTAGAGGCCGGCCCCTCTAGACCTAGAGGGGCCCCTAGAGCCCGATCTGGCCTCTGACCTGTGCTCTAGCGCCTAGAGGGTACGGTGGCCACCGCACCCGATGAGAACTTTCCTTACGGTTTCAAGGCGGCCCGCCACGGCGGGCCGCTGGCGTTCACGGGCCGGGCTGCGGCTCTTCGGCCGGTCCCGGTCCGCGACGCCCAGACCCCATGCGGCAGTTGCCGAACGGCCGGATACTCCCCTCATGAGACCTGAAACCGTGATCTTCGGTGTGCTCAAACGCGTCGGTGTAGTCCGTCGGGAGTCCTTCACCCTCCCTACCTTCGATCCGAAGACTGATCGAGTCACCGGACACATCAGCGCCGAAGACCTCGCAACCGAGCTCATTGACGCGTTCGGCCTGTGCAAGCACTCGGAAACCCAGTGCGAGGAGTGTGACCCGGAGGAGTAACCGCGCCGCGTGTCACCGAGGGCCAAGAGCATGCCGAGGCGGTGACCCAAGCAGTTGCCGAAAGAAACGAGCATCCCGTCGACGAGCACCAGGAGCACGCCGACGAGGTGCCAGCACCGCGTGCAGCAGCTGGTCGACGCGTTGCCGAAAGAATCTCGGCGCCACGGGTACGGCCAGGACATGAGCAACAACAAGCCCACACCGTGGGACGCCAGCGCCAAGGCGCGCATCATGTCCAACACCGCCAAGCACCCGAACAGCCCCAGCGCCCAAAGCGGCTTGAGCCGCAAGGCTCAGTCCGGCGCCGACAAGAACGCTCACCGGCAGGGAGGGAAGCATCGCTGAGGATTGCCGAATTGTTCTTATAGGGATCAAGGACGGCGGCCCTGCGGCCGCGCGGCCCGCCGCACGCCCGGCGGCCAGCCGGCCGGGCATGCGGCCTGGAGGCCGGTCCCGGCCGCCGCCGCCACGCGCGCTCGGTCCCGCTCACCGGGGCCGCCCACCCCCAGCACGTGACGTCAGGACGGCAGCATCCCGCGGTAGTGCCAGATCCAGGGATCGGCGTCCTGGAGCGGCTCGTACACCGCCCGGCGCTCCTCACCGGGGACGACCACGTACGCCCCGGTCTCCAACGCATCGTCGGCCAGCACCATCGGCCCGGGTAGCGTCGCCCCGTCCAAGGGGCCACCCAGCAAGGTCACCTCTCGCATGGCCTCGACCCTGGCTCGCGGGCCCGGCCGTGTCCCCGACTTCGAGGGATCGTGGCGAGGCCGTGACGATCGCTCGTCGGGGCAGGGGCCGTAGATGGTTGGGGCGATCGGCGCCCGAGGACCTTCGGCCCCCGGCCATCGAATCTCGTTCACGGCTCCTCGGTCCGAGATCGTGGCTTCATGACGTCACGACGCCATGAAGCCATTGCGTCATGGCGTCGATAGTTCATCCAGTAGCGCCTCACGGACTTCGGGGCGGTCGCGGGCGGCCCGGACGAGTGCGCGGATCACTTCGGACTTGTCCAGCCGTGCTCGTCCCAGCTCACGACGGATTCCCAGCAGCCACGTGTCAATCGCCAGTGACTCGTCAGGGTCATATCGGACGGTCCACGCCACCGAGTTATCAGCGGCGGGTGCGCGACGTCGTGGCGTCGTGACGTCACGACGTCGTGGCTTCACAGCGTCAGTACGTCGTGACGTCTCGACGTCATCACCTCGTGACGTCATAGGCTCCGGGGCGGCCTGCTCGTCGGCCTGCTCGTACCGGCGGCGCATCGCGGCGCCGAGATTGCCGGTGTTCGGCGGCGGCAGCTCCTTCTTCGCGGCGGCGTTCATGCGGCCACCAGAACCTTCGCCAGGGCGCGGTAGATCTCGGCGTGCTCCGACTCGGGTGCGTGCTCCTGGACCGACGTGGCGTAACGCCACGCCTCCGTGACGGGCGTACCGCGGGGCACGCTTCCAAGCATGGGGAGCGGCAAGCCCTCAAACGCAGTCACGACCGACCGGCCGATGTTCGAACGAGCGACACCGCCCGCGCCGCGCTCCAGCATCGACACCACCAGGCCGTGGATGACCAGCGGGGTCTGGCGTAGGCCAGAGTCCTCAATCGCGTCGACCTGTGCGAGCAGCAGCTCCAGGGCGCGAAGCGAGGAGTCCTCGGCCTGAACGGGGATGACGACGCCGTCAGCGGCTACCAGAGCGTTGTCCGTCATGATGTCCAGCGCGGGCGGGCAGTCGATGAGGATGTGGTCGTACTCCCCTTCGAGAGATGTCAGGACGCGCGCCAGGCGACCCTCTCGGGCGTGGACCTTGTCCAGGTCCCGGCTGATGGTGAACATCTCGCCGGTGTGGGGGATGACGTCGAGTTGGCCGGCGCCCGGCTTGCTGTGCTCGACCGCGAGGGCGGCGGCCGGGCCGCGCCACTGTCCGAGGAGAGCCGCGGCGAGGGTCGGCTGCCCTTCGGTGGTCACGGTCTTGAGCGCTCCCGTGAGGTTGCCCTGAGGGTCGACGTCGACCAGGGCGACGGCCTGGCCAAGGAACGCCAAGGCTCCGCCGAGGTTGATCGTGGTGGCCGTCTTCCCGACGCCACCTTTCTGGTTGACGACTGCTGTGATTCGCATGGCGGCACCGTAGCGCGGTGACGTCATGACGCCGTGCCGCCGTGACGCCACCGGTATCGTTCGGACATGCGAGATGTGTGAGACCTCGCGCCCCTCGTACACGCGAAGCGGGCCCGGAGGGTGATCCTCCGGGCCCGCTTTCGGTGGGGTGCCTACGCGGCTACTTCTTCTTGGAGTGGTCGTGGTTGATCGGGCTGGAGCTGACCGCCCCGCACGAGCAGGAGTAGGTGGGCTTGGCCGGGGTGGAGTTGGCGCCTGCCGGCCACTGGGTGCCGCGCGTGGTGTGTGCCATCCTGGGACTTCCCTTCTGGGACGTCAGGGGCCATCTTCGTTGGTAGCGGGAGGCCCCTGATGTGTTTGTGGTGAGCGTCCGGGTGGGCGCTCCGGGCCGCCCCCGGCCGGGATTCCGGGGGCGACGCGCAACGACCGCGCGGTGCTCAGCGCTGGATGACGGGCTTGTCGACGTCGCGGTGGTGCAGCTTCACGGCGACGCCCATGCCGATCCCGAGCATGGTCACCTCGGCGGCGATGGCGCGGGCCATGGCGACCGAGCGGTGCCGGCCGCCGACGCATCCGCACCCCACGACGACCGGGCCGCCGGTCGCGGCCGCGAGGTCCAGGGCCGAGGCCACGGTGTGGCGGATCAGGGCCGTGACGCCGGGGGTGGCCATCACGTGGTCATAGACCGTCCGGTCCAGGCCGGTCCGGTGGCGCATCTGCGGGTCGCGGTGCGGGTTGCGGAACAATCTCCGCGCGTCGATCACGATGTCGGCCTCGGGTTGCTCCTGGTGGTCGTAGCCAAAGGAGACGACCTCAACGGTGGTGGTCACAGGGGGCTCCTTCACGGTCGGGGGCAGGGAGCTGCTGCTCCGGGCACCCGCCCGACCATCGGCCGGGCGAGCACCCGCAACATCAGTCAGGAAGGACAGGTGCGCCGCTGCGGACGTCGTCTGCGTACTTTTGCCACTCTTGCGCCTTCGCGGTGTCGCCCTTCCTGTCGGCCTCTGCGGCTTTCTGATTGGCGTTCCGCACGATGATCTGGGTGAGCTTCGGTGATGCCTGGCGAGCCATGGTGATCTCCTTTGTGGTGACGGTGGGCAGGGCGGGGACAGGGCTTGGCCGGGTGAACACCGGCAAAGGTCAGCTCGTGGCCTGGTCGCGGGTTCGCCATGCGGCCGCGGCGTTCTCCACGTCCTGGCGGCTGTAACCGCGTGCCCGTGTTCCGCCTCGCTCGAAGGGACGGGGAAGGGGGACGACGCTGTAGGGACGCAGCGCGGCGGCCAGCTCGACCGGCGTCATGTCGAGCGTGGCGGCGAGATCGGCCGAGTGCAGGCGGGAGTCGTCGACGGCGGCGAAGGCGTCCAGGGCGCAGCGCAAGATCCCGGGGAGAGGCGGGCCGACTCGATCACCGGGGATCGTCTGGTCGGCTGCGGGCGGGGAGCCGGCCAAGGCCTGCCCGTAGGTGATCAGGGCCTGGCCGATGGTGGTGAGGCACTTCGCTAGCGCCTGGATGTGAACATCCGACGCTGTCGCGGCGGCTTTGGACTGCGGGGGCACTGATCCTCCTTGGTAACGGTGAGTGATCGCCGGTAGGGGTGGCGGCGCCTGCTTGACGCGCGAGGCGCGGGCGGGCGTTGGGGTGTTGGAGTCGCGGAGAAGGGGGGCGGGATGGCGTTCAGGGCCGGAAAACCGGGGGGTTCCCGAGAGGTCTAACGCCTCTAACACTCCTGTGTTTTCGCTGCTTATCAGGGTGTTAGAGGGCAACGGCGGGGGGTGTTGGCGTGTTAGGCCCCAACGTTGGGGCCTAACACGCCGTTTCCAGGTCAGGACGAGGTGCCGGCAGCGGGCGGAGCCTCCCCACGGCCGATACGCTCCGCAGCCGCCTGAACATCGGTGAGGGTGTACCCGCGGCGCGCCCTGCCGCCCCTCTGGAAGGGCTGCTCCCGGGGGGCGATCTCGTAGGGGCGCAGCGCGTCGGCCAGCTCGACCGGCGTCATGCCGAGCACCTCGGCCAGATCAGCCGAGTGCATCCGGTCATCGTCGGCCGCAGTGAAGGCGCCCAGGACACGGGCCACGATCTCCGGGAGCGGCCGGGCCGGAGTCGCCGGCGCCGGGGTCACGGGGTGCATCTGCTCGGCGTGCAGGGTACGGCGGGGAAGCGCCCAGTCGGCCGCGCTCGCGGCCGGGACGGCCGGACGGGCAGAGGGCACCAGGTCGGCCCACCTGCTGGCATCGGAGGTGGCGCCGCCGGGCAGCACCGTCAGACGGCGCGGCCCCGCCTTGGGGGCAGGCTGCTGGGCAGCGGGCTGCGAAGCGAACGCCTCCGCCGCCCCCAGCTCCTCGCCCTGGCCGTCGTGGCCGTCGCGGTCGGTGAACGCGCGGGCCATCCGCTCCATCCGACTGGCATAGGCCGGGCCGGCCGCCTGAGCCGAAGCGGAATCCAGGTCCGGGCGCAGCGCCGCGATGGCCAGCGCCGCCTCCTCCACCTGGGCGGGCAGCACGTTGTAGCCACGAAACGGCCGCGGGGAGTTGCCGTCCAGGGCCAGGAAGCCGGTGCCCTTGCCGCCCAGCTGGTCCATGCTCAGCTTGGCGCCGGTCGACCAGCCGAACATGTGCCCCAGCTCCTCGGGGTCGGGGCCATACATCTGCACCCGCACCCCGGACTGCTTGCGCATGTTGACCGGCACCAGGTCACCGGTCGGCCGCAGGCTGGAGATGATCAGGTTGACCGCCTCGTTGCGGCCGATGTTCTGCAACTCGCCGATCAGCTTGGCCAGATCGCGGTCGGCAACGGCGTTGGCGCCCTCGTCGACGACGATCGTGATCTGCGGCAGCTGAGGGCTGACCGGCAACAGGTTGGTGTCGTGGGCCCGCTTGAGCTTGCGGTAGCTGGCCTTGCGGTGCTTGGCGATGGCGATCGCGGAGGCGAGCATCGCCTTGCCCTCGGCCAGGTTCGGCGCGGCCCAGTCGATCGGGCAGCGCCGCACCCGCCCGTCCAGCCACACGTCGATCCACGGCTGGGTCAGGCCACCGCCGTTGAGGTCCAGGTGCCAGACCAGGTTGTCGCGGCAGCGGCCCAGCGCGATGGACACCACCTGTAGCAGCGTCGTCTTGCCCGAACCGCGCTTGCCCGCGATCAGCGACGCCTCCTCGCGGACCTCGGCGCCGGCCGCATCGGAGTTGGCGTACTCGCCCCACACGATCGGCTCCAGGATCGAGCGCGGGCTGTAGTCGGCCGGATAGCCGATGGTCTGGCTGATCCGGTTGACCGTGGAGACGCGCACCATCACCTGGCTACGGCCCGCCCCAGGCACGCCCCGCACCTCCACGCTGCACCCCTCGGGCAGGTCTGCGGCCGTCGCCAGCGCCTCGGCGCGGCCGGCCAGGTCGGCGCGGGTCGCCCCGCTGGGCGGCAGCGTCACCTGCACGTCGTAGCCGCACCCGTTGTCCCAGGCCCGCACGCTGGTCACGACGACGTCGATGCGGCAGACCCGGCGGATGGTGGCCTCCCACCGGGCGCCCACCGCCGAGTCCGACCGCAACACCACGGCCGAACCTGGGCGGGCCGCGGCCGCGCCCTTGGGGCTGACCCGGCCCAGGCCCGACATCAGCCCGGCCATCGCCGCGCCGATGCCCAGGCTGGCCCAAGCGGCCTGCGTCCAAGGGGTGGTGGCCAGGGTGTAGGTCCACCAGGACCCGGCCCCCACCCAGCAGCCCAGCCGATACAACAACGCGGCCGGGGGCAGATTGCGGTGGGCACCGGCCGCCACCATGGCCAGCGCCCCCGCGACGGTGGCCACGCCACCCCAGATCGGCTCCAGGGCGGCCAGGTCGCCGACCGTCGCGGCGGCGGCCAGGGCCAGCGAGCCCTGCACGGTCGCGCTGATGGGGCCGCGCGGGGTCAGCGACCAGTCCACCGGCGCCGGGGCCGTGCTCTTGGCCTTCTTGGTGTGGGTGCCCACCGTCGTTCTCCTCTCGTATGTGCAGGTCGGGGCGGCTTTAGATGCGGCCGACGTCCCACATCTGCTCGTTGGTGCGCGGCGCCTCCTCGCGCCGCAGGTCATCGGCGTGGGCCTGGCGGAACAGCACCGCCACCTCCTCGGCGACCGGGACCAGCTGGGCCAGGCCCTGATACAGCTGGTGGATCGCCTCGACCACGGCCGGGTCGATGGGGTACTCGCCCTGAAGGCGCATGGTGTAGGTGCGCACCGCCATCGCGATGTTGGCCGGCACCTCGTTCAGCTGGTCCAGCTCCCGGGCAACGGCCCACATGTCGGCGGGCGCGTGTCCGGCGGCGGCGGCGTTGACCTCGGCCGCGGCGATGGCAAGCGGGTTGGCGCTCATGGATTGGGTCCTCCTGTAGATACGGGTGGTCTGCGGTGAAGGCGTGCTCTGGGCCGCCTCACCGGCGGGGATGCGAAAGAAGTTGATCGAGTAGCCGCACCCGCAGGTGACGACGGTCTTGGCCTGGCCGCCCGGGACGGTGACCTCATGGGAGGCACCGCACCGGGGGCAGGTGACGGTCGCGCTGATGGGCGGCTCCGGCTCACCGTGGACGACCGAGATCTGCTCCTCGGTCTCCTGCGGGGCGTCCTGCTTCGTCTCCTCCTTCGTGTCGTCGCTCTTGGTGTCCTGCTCGGACTCCTGGCCGTCCTGAGCGACGGCGGTCTTGCGGGCCCGGTAGCGGCGCACCCGCTCCACCAGCAGGGCGACCAGCGCCACCAGGGAGGCGGTCAGCTGCGCATCCCAGCCGCTCAGCGCCGCCGCCGCCCGGCGCCGCCTCGCGGTGAACCCACCGTCGGCGCCGCGCATGGCCTTCCAGGCGGTGGAGACCCGGCCGCCGGTCCGCCGGTCGGCCCACGCACCCACCCGGCGTGCCCGCGCGGCGACGATCCGGCCGGCGCCGCCTACCGTGCGCCGCGCGGCGGCCGTGGTGGCCCGGTAGGCGCGCTTGGCCCGCTGCTTGGTCCGGGCGGCGGCCTCCTGGACCTGGGCGTCGGTGCGGGCCGAGGCCGCACGCACCCGCTGGGCTCCGGTACGGGCCGCCCCCGCGGTGCGGGTCCCGGCCTGACGTGCCAGGCCAGTGACCCGGCGGCCGAAGTTGCGAGACGCGGTCGAGCTGGTCGCCGCGCCCCGCTTGGCCTTCGCCCCCGTGCTTGTCGTGGTCCGGCGGCCCGTCCTCGATGCAGCCGACCCGGTCGACCCGGAGGCGCGGCCGCGCGCACTGCGCGAACGGTCCCCGCCGAACAGGCCACCCAGCCCCGCCGAACCCGACCCCGCACCGCGGCCGCTCGTCGACCGGCGCGAACTCCCGCCGAACAGCCCGGCCCCCGCACCCGAGGACCGGCCACCGAAGGAGCGCGAGGCCCGCTTCGTGCGGCCCTCGCTGCGCAGGGCGCCGAACACCCCGGGCCCGCCCGAGGAGCCGCCGGACGAGCGGCGGCCGCCGTGACCGCCACGCCCGGCCTCCCAGCTCACTCCCGACATGGAGCGCTGACGGCGCTGGTGGCGGTGACGGACGTAGGCCACGGCGCTGCCGCCGGTCAGCACCGCCCCGCCGATCAGGCCGGGCAGCCCGAGCAGCTGATACAGGCTGGCCAGGGTCACCGACGCCGTCGACAGGCCCCCGGCGGCCAGGTGCGCCGCCGGGATGCCCTCGGGCCGCTCGTCCTCGTCCTCGTCGCCCAGATCGACGTCGTCCTCCCACAGCTCCGCAGCCGGGGCAGAGTGGGTGTCCGGGGGGATCACGGTCCCCTCGATCGGCTCGGTCTCCTCGGGCGTACCCGCCGCGGCCTGGGTCGTGTGGTTGGTCGTCATCGGGAGCTCCGGGAGCGGGGGGCGGGCTTGGACTGAGCGGTCAGGGAGGCCAGGACGGCGCGGTGGGCTGCCCGCAGCGCCGACAGCGCCGCCAGGCCGGCCACCAGCCCGGCCAGCCACGCCGCCGCCACAACGGGCAGGGACGTCAGGGACAGCAGCCACCAGGCCAGCGCCGAGATGACGGCCACGCCGATCAGGTGGGCGCCGATGCCCGCGGGCCGGGCGGCGCGGCGGCTCATCGGGCCACCTCCACCAGGGCGAGGCGGTCGGCGACGGCCAGCAGCTGGGCCGGGCGCGCCCCCGCCGCCGGCAGCTGGCCCCGCTGCGCCAGGTGGTCGCGCAGGTAGCCCAGCGGGTCGATCTCCTGGCGCTCGATCGCGGCGAAGGTCGCGCGGGCGCAGGCCAGCAGGGCGGCGTGTTCGCAGGCCAGCAGCGCCAGCCGGTCGTGGTCCGTCATGACTCGCTTCCTTCCAGGGCCAGGTCGAACAGGGGCTCCTGGCGCTCGCACACCGCGCACGGCTCCCACACCCGGCGGTCGTGGCGCTTGGGGTCGGCGCACTGCTGGGCCTCGGGGATCAGCGGCAGCGTGGCCACGTGCTGCTCCAGCTCCTGCTGGGCGGGGCCGGGGGCGTACCAGTCGCGGCCGATCCGCCCGCAGGTGCACACCAGCCGGTAGACCTTGCCGAACTCGCCGGCGGTGCGGGCGATCGACGGCCGGTGGCGCACGGGCGCCGCCTTCTCGGGGGACTTCTTGCGGGACACTCGGACCTCCTCAGCAGTCGTAGGCGGCGCCGTCGCGGTAGTCCGCGACCGGGCCGGGCGGGATGGTGGACGTGGCCGGGGCCGGGGCGCAGGTCGGCAGCGGGGCCTCCTGCACCACCGGCGCCGACTCCGGGGCCGCGCACGCGGCCAGGGCCAGGGCGGCGGCGGCCACCGCAGTGGTCAGGCGAAGACGGGTCATCACGCGGCACCTCCGGCCAGGGCGTTCTGCACTCGGCCAGCGGTGCGGGTACCGCACCCCAGCGCTTTGCGGATTTTGTGGACTCCCGGCGAGGGGGACAGCTCCCCGGCGGCGATCATCTGCCGCACCCGGGCGGCCAGGGCCTCGATGTCTGCGGAGGTGTACCGGCCGTACTCGCCCTCGTCGTCGGAGACCTCGTTTTCGCTGATCCCGGGGGTGGTACGGGGGGTGGTACCCCTTCCGGCGGGGAGCACCGAGAGGACCTTCCACAGGGTCGGCAGCAGCCAGATCGCGGTCACCGCCCCCAGCGGCCCCAGCGAGTGGACGATCAGCGGCAGCAGGTCGAATCCCGACCACTGGATCGCCGGCCAGCAGTTGAGCACCAGCGTCAGGCCCAGCAGCAGCGCTTCGGCCTTGAAGAGCTTGCGGCCCTCGGGGCTCTTGCGGTCGATCGGCCGCCCGCGCATCGCGGCGTAGGCCTGGACGGTCACGGCCGCCAACAGCGGCAGGCTCAGAATCGGCTCGACGCCGAACGCCGCCCACCAGCCGACGGAGTCGGGGTCCAGCTTGAGCCCCTTGGCCACCGAGTCCTGCACGCCGATCGAGCTGACGCCCAACGCGATGGTGGCCGCGGACATCGCCATGACCGTGGTGGTCCGGCGCACCCGCGCGTCGCTCCAGGCCAGCGCGTCCGGGTCCTGGGCCAGGGCGTAGAGCCGGGCGGCCTCGGCGACCTTCTGACGGCGCTTGCGCACCCGGGGCGTGTCGACCAGCAGCGGCGCCTCGTCGTCCTGGAGGGCCACCAGGCGGTGGGCCTCGGCGACCCGGGCACGCAGGTCCCGGACCCGCTTGGTCTCACCCTCTTCGACGACCTCGGCAACCTCGACCACCTCGGCGATCGGGGCCGGCACCCGCAGGACCGGGGCGTGCGCGGCGGCGTACAGCTCGATCTCGGCCAGGCCGCGCGTGACGTCGTCCGGGTCCGGGGTCGGGATCGCGGTGTTCATCGGCCCTCCCCGTTCAGTCGGGCGTCCAGGCGAGAGAGCCAGGCGTCGCTGGTGTGCCCCGGGCACGTCTCCACGCAGATACCGCCCTGCCAGACGCACCGGCAGGAGTCGCCCGGGTCCGGCACGGGGACCGAGGTCGCGGTGCGTCGGCCCCGCCAGAAGCGGCGCGGCCGGTCCTGAGTGGAGGCGATGACCTCAGTCAGCTCCGGTCGCGAAATGGCCCGGCAGCGCTCGGCGTGCTCCTGTGCGCTCTCCCGGGCCTCGTCCAGGGCGCGATAGCCGGGCTCGTTGTAGGTGTCGCCCTCGCGGCCGTACGCGTCACAGCCGAGGCAACGCCAGTTGAAGCCGCCGACCTCATAGCGCTGGTCAGGGGAAGCCGCGTATGGGGCGCCGCGGTAGGACCACTTTGCGGTGAAGCGGTGGGAATGCAGGTCGACGGTGGCGCCGCCGACGGTGAGGTAGCGGGTGATGACGCCCTCAGGCCACGGCGTGTTGGCGACGGTCACCAGGCCACCGCCTCGGCGTCGAGCTCGGCGGCGAGCAGGTCGTCGGCCTCGGCGAGCAGGTCGTCGAGGATGTCGGCGGCGGCCGCGCGGCGCGCCATCATGTCCGCCCAGCTCTCACCGGGCAGGCTCAGCACGGTCAGTTCCGGGGTCATCCGGGACAGCGCGTAGGCCAGGGAACTGGCGTCCAGGTCGTCGGCCGCGGTGCGAGGCCGGGGGATGCGGGGGATGATGGATTCCATCGGGCCACGTCCTTCCAGGTGGTTGGTCCGGTCAAGGCCCTGGCGGGATGCAGCCGCTGGGGCCTTCTTGTTGCCCAGACCAACTCTGTTGGTCTGTCGACAGTGTTATGAGAACACAGGAATCCGACTCTGTAAACAGACCAACAGCGTGGGTTAGGGTGATCGCATGAGTGGTACGACTGACGGCAGATCACGACAGCTCCGGATCGCAGACGATCTCCGGGCGAAAATCGAATCGGGCGAGTTCCAGCCAGGTGACAGACTTCCTGGCCTGCCTGATCTGGCCAACACCTACGGCGTCAGTCTTGTCACAGTCCGGCACGCGATCTCAAAGCTCAAGCAGGAGGGGCTTGTCGTCTCCCAGCAGGGCAAGGGCAATTTTGTGCGGAAGAAGCTCCGCGTACGCCGATACGGCATCGAGCGATACAGCCGGTCAGTCTGGGGCGGCGAACAGCCGAAATCGATCCTGGAAGCAGAGGGTGACAAACAGGGACGGAATGTAGGCCAGGCTACGGAAGCTGATCAGGTGCCGGCACCGGCCTTCGTGGCGGAACGCCTGCTAGGAGTGGCCGAGGGAGATCTTGTACACGTCCGGCGCAGAGTGACGACGATTGACGGCGTGATCAACCAGTCCGCCGATTCCTACTTCACACTTGCGCTCGGAGAGCAGGCTCCCGTCCTGGTCACTGGTAGGGGTCGCGGTGGGCACATCGCACGGATCAACGCAATCTCACCAGTCCTTGAGATTCAAGAAGAGCTCGAAGCTCGAATGCCTACCGCGCCAGAGTCGGCGCTCTTGGAGATCCCCGAGGGGACGCCCGTGGTGGAGGTGATCCGCACTTACCACACAGAGATGGGCCCTCTCGATGTCACACGGTTCATCATCAGGGCCGACATGGCCGCATTCGACTACCGATTCCTGGTCCCCGACTAACGTCACTCGTGGCGGTGATCCAGATCGGGGCAGGACGTAAAGCCCTCGCGGCCTATAGACATCGCCGCATGACGACCTACACCCACACTGACCAGTCCAGACATGAGAAAGGCCGGGAGCGCCAACTCCCGGCCCGCAAGTTCTCCCGCACAGCCCGCACAGAAAGAACTACCTCATCCATGAGCGTACCCACCTCTGTTGAAACCGTCATACCCCGCGTGGTCCGCCGGGGTGAACTTGACTGGGTCAAGTTCGACATCGAGCTGGCCCGCGATGGGTCGGTGGACCCGGTCGACAAGGCGTTGTACGCCGCGTTGGCCTCGTTCGTCGACGTCGAGGGGCGAGACAGCGACCCCGACCCCGAGGGCGACGACGTGCCCACACGAGCCCGGCTGGCCGCGTGCATCGGCCGGTCGGTCGACACCGTGGATCGGGTGACCAAACGGCTGGAGGAGCGCGGCCTGCTCCACGTTCAGCGCCGCCGCGACCCGGACAACCCTCGGGCGCACCTGCCGAGCATCTACGAACTGCTGGATCACGAGCGGTGGGACGAGCGCGCTGCGGCCCGTGCCGCTGCACGGGCGGCGGCTAGGGGTAGCCGCACCGGTGCGGCTAGGGGTAGCCGCATGGATGCGGCCAGGGGTAGCCGCATGGATGCGGCCAGGGGTAGCCGCACCGGTGCGGCGGTTCCTCTTCTTCCTGAGAATGTCTCTCTCTCAGAGGCGCGCGGGGCGCGCGATGCGGGGGAGAGTCCCGTGCCTATGGCGCCCGCTGTGACGGCTGATCCGGGAGAGAGAGAGAGGGATCTCCGCGAGGAGGAGGCCCAGGCTGTCGCCCAGGCGTGGACGGCCGGCACGGGCCTGCCGCGCGTCCCTCGCAGCGAGGAGGAGATCGCCCGCCAGGCGCTGGAGCTTCTGCGTGAGGGCCACCAAGCCGATCACCTTGCCTCAGTGGCCCGCTGGATGGGCGGACAGGGATGGAGGGATCTCGGGTATGCCCTGACCGCCAAGAGCGCTCCTAGGCCCCTCTCAGAGGCTCCTGGGGCGCTTCCAGGACCGTTCGGGAGTGAGGCGTGTGGCGAGTGTGACCCTGACCGGATGATCGAGACCGGCGACGGGCGTGTGATGTACTGCCCGCGCTGTCACCCCAAGGGTGCGGGTCTGGGCCTTGCTGCGGGGGTGACCTCATGAGCGCTGAGCCGTACGAGGTGCAGGATGACCAGGGTGTGGGCCGGTCCATGCCGCACGACATCGACGCCGAGCAAAGCGTCCTGGGCGCGCTGCTGATCGCGCCCCGCTACGTCGACGAGGTCGCCGCCAGCATCCGGCCGGGCGACTTCTACCGGCCCAGCCACCAGATCATCGCAAGCGTGATCTACGACCTCAACGCCCGCGGTGAGGCCATCGACGCCGTCACCGTGCTGGACGCCCTGGCCCGGCGCGGCGAGCCGACCCGGGTTGGTGGCGCGGCCTACCTGCACACGCTGACGGCGGTCGTGCCCACGGCCGCGAACGTCGGCTACTACGTGCGGATCGTCCGGGAGCGGGCGCAGTTGCGCGGGCTGATCGAGGCCGGGACCCGCATCGCCTCCTACGGCTACACCGGCGATGGCGACGGGGTGGAGGCGCTGCTGGCCCAGGCCCACCAGGACCTCCTGGCGGTAGAGGCCGGCGACGTCGACGACCTCGTGGGCGTCGACGCGCTGATGCCGGATCTGCTGGACGGCCTGGAGCGCGGAGATACCTCCGATCGGGTCCCGCTGCCCTACCTGGACCTCAACGAGCTGCTGGGCGGGCTGAAGGGCGGGCAGCTGGTGATCGTGGGTGCTCGCCCGGCGGTCGGTAAGTCGGTGGTGGCGCTCGACATCGCCCGGCACGCCGCGCTGCGCTGTGGCCTGCCGGTGTTCTTCGCCTCCCTGGAGATGTCGGCGCGCGAGCTGGGGCGGCGCATGCTGGCCGCCGAGGGGCGCGTCATGCTCGACCACCTGGAGAACAACCAGCTCACCGAGGAGGACTGGCAGAAGGTGACCGAGGCTGGGGCGCGGATCGCCGAGAGCCCGCACCTGGTCATCGACGAGACCCCGAACGTCAGCGTGGAGCGGCTGCGTGCCAGGCTGCGCAAGATGGCCCGCTCCGAGGTCGGCGCGGCCCGGCTGCTGATCGTCGACTACCTGCAACTGATGCGACCCCTGGCCGTCTCGGGGCGTAAGAGCCCAGAGAACCGTCAGGTGGAGGTCGCCGAGATGAGCCGGGACCTCAAGCTGCTCGCCAAGGAGTTCGACATCCCTGTCGTGGTGCTGGCCCAGCTGAACCGGGGGGTCGAGCAGCGCGCCGAGAAGAAGCCGATGATCTCCGACTTGCGCGAGAGCGGCGCCCTGGAGCAGGACGCCGACGTCGTGATCCTGCTGAGCCGTGAGGCTGATCAGGAGTCCTCGGCCCGGGGCGAGCTGGACCTGATCGTCGGCAAGAACCGGGCGGGCCGGACCGGGGTGGTGTCGGTCGCGTTCCAGGGGCACCATGCCCGCGCGGTCGACATGTACCGGCCCGACCGGCCCGCGCCGAAGGCCGCCCCGCATCTGCGGGCGATCCCCAGCCCGTAGGCGGTGCGGGGTGCTTTACGGCGTCAAGGAGGGCGCAGCGTCTCGCCAGTTTCGCCAGTTTCGCCAGGACTCCTACCCGCGTAGGCACATAGGGGTTTCCGGAGTTTCCGGAGCCCCTACGCGCGGGTGCGAGGCGGCGGCCGGGGCGGATCCGGCAGCCCACGATGGCCGGTGACATGGGGAGACGCCCGCTGACTTTCGATAAAAACCGGAGTTACTGATCCGAGGGCGGATCGGTCCCCTCGCCGCAGGCCGCTGGGCGCCAGGACCAAGAGGACGAGGAGCCCCGTCCGGCGACGTCGCCGGGGAGTGGCGCGAACCGTGGTCACAGAAGATCCACACCATGACAGAGAAGACGACGAGGAGACGCCAGAGAGCACGAACACCCACGAGACAACGACCACGAAACCACAGCGACAGACCAGACAGTTCAGACTGAAGATCCATCAGAAGGAATGAACCCTCAGAAATCACAGTGCTAAGGCATCGTCATTTCATGACGATGCGTAGCAGACCATCAACAGCAAGATCACAGACAGTGCTAAGGTATCGGTCACTTCGTGACGATACGGGCACAATCAACTACCTCCGGTTAGCACTGGGAGAGATCGGCGCACAATGGCCTTTCCTGTCCCGGTGACATACGAGGTGAGCTTCTTGGCCGATCAGCGACAGCCCACGACGCAAACTCAGCAGTGCCCTACCTGCCAGGCCGGTCCCGGCCCCGACAACAGCCTGACCATCATGGGAGGCGCCGAGACCCTCACCAAGATCTGGCACACTCCCGACTGCGCCACCCACCTGGAATGGCAGCAGCGGATGCAGGCCGGAGTCGAGAAGGCGCGCCAGGAGGAGGAGTGGGCGGCCGTGGCCTTCCCCGCCGGCTACGCCCGTCTGCAGGAGGCACTGGGGGAGCTGTCCGCCGAACAGCGTGGCACTCCGTTCGTCGCCGCGCTGGCCGAGCTGGCCGAGCTCCAGGCCACCCGCCGAGCCTCTGGCGGGGGGTTTGTCATCCTGCCCGAATGGGCCGAGATCTTCGACCGGCACTTCCCGCCGGTGCAGCCGTAGCCGAACCTCGGAGCGCGGCCGGGGCCGATCGTCCGCGCGTGGACAACGGCTTCCCGCCCCTTGGGTGACCGGCTACTAATGTTCT
>NZ_CP191991.1:0-5853 GCF_050943795.1 Streptosporangium sp. CA-115845
ATGAGTCACATCGACGAGATCATCACCGCACGTTTGGGTGAGGCGCCCCCCGGCCCGATCCAGCAGGACGGCGCCGCCCGTCGAGCCGCGATCAACTTCGGCTACCTCGCAGACCGCCCCGACCGGCGCACCGTGTGGCTGGAGACCCGCGCTGAACTGCTGGCGCTGTACAACGCCGCAGGGCATCAGCTCACCCGGTGGGACGCCCTGGACCGGCAGCTGGCCGAGGACGCCCACCCCTCACAGCCCAACCCGGCCCCGGCCCTGGGCCCGGCCTCTCACCCCCTGAAGTCCTCGGCTCCGGCGCCCACCGCCCCGCCCCTCGCGCCCGTCCCGGCGCCGGCCCCGGTGCGCGGCCCCTTCGAGTCGGCCCACCCCCAGCCACTCCAGCCGCTCCCGCTGCCCTCGGCGGTGGCGAGCGCGGCGCCGGTCCCGCCGAGCGCCGTGGCCATGGCCGAGGCGCTCGCCGACACCGACCCGCGGCGGGGTGTGCGGCCCTACGTCCTGCCGACCCCGGCGCAGCCCGCCGGTGAGGCGGTGGTGCCGGACCCTCACGGGCGGCCGGGTCAGCAGTGACCGGCCGACACCGCATGCCGCGCCTTCCCTTCTCCACGCGGCAGCGGGCCCGCCTGCTGGACTGGGCCCGCGACACCATGCAGACGACCTACGGTGACATGCGGTCCGTGGACATCTGGTGAGGACCTTCTTTCGTCTCCTCTCGTCGGCCCTCCTCCCCGGGCCGGCGGGGGGCCGGTGGTCGCGGCGCGCCCTTCTCGCCGCGCGCACCGATCGGCCCGCCCCTGACCCGGTCACCGAGGCCAAGCTGATCATGCACCGGGCGGTCGTCGAGCGGCTTCCCATCGCTGACGGCCTGGCCCAGATCCGCGAGCGCATCACCACCCAGCCACAGCGACGGTGGTGGTGGCCGTGGTGACGCTGCCCCTGCTGACCCTCGCGGGCGGGATCGTGACGGTCTGCGCGGCGACCGCCGCCGTGATCGCCGTGCCGTGCCGGTGGCCCCTGTGGGCACTGTGCACGGCGCTCGCGGTCCTCGCCGCGGCGGCGATCGTCACCGCCCTGACCCTCATCTCGCCGCCTGCCGTCCCCGAGCCCCCGCTGGCTCCCCGTATCGTCCTGGAGGCCTGATGGCCATGACTGGGACCTTCGTCCTGTCCTTCGCTCGTGATGCGTTCACCTCGCTCACCGACGCGGTCCAGCTCGCTCCCGCCGCGCTCGGTCTGTTGTTCCGCTACCTCACCCGCCCGCCCCGCCCAGGGATCAGCCGCGACGAGCTAGCCGCGGACTACGGGGTCACCCGCGACGCGCTGCGTCGCACCAACACCGAGCTCATCGAGGCCGGGCTACTGCTGCAGGACCGTCGCCCCATCGGTAAGGGCGAGTGGCAACACCTGATCGTCGCGGCCGCGACCCCGGCCGAACTGCCCTCCAAGCGCGAGGCGTGGACCCTGCTGGACGCCGCCCTGGCCGCCGATCGGGTCAACACCTCGCCGGAAAGCGCGGATGTTGCGACCTGCACCGACGTGCCCGCGCCGCAGGTCGCAACATCACCCCGAAACGGCCACATAGAACCGGTTAACCCCTTCGCTACGTCCGAGCAAGAGCACAAGCCCTCGGTGGTGGCCACCGTCGCCGAACTGCGGGCCCTGGCCCAGTTACCGCCACTACCGGCACCGAAGGATCAGGCCGATCTGTGGCTGACCCCCGCCCAGGTCCTCACCCTGGCCACCCAGTACCCGCCGCGCTACGGAGACCTGGCCCTGGGCGTGCTGGCCCGTTCGGGTCTCCCCTTCTACCTCGCCCCCCGGGTGCTGGCCCTCATGCTGCAGGGCTACGACACCGGGCAGCTGGCCCGCACCCTGGCCGGCGTCCAGGAGGGCAAGTGCCCGGCCGCGGTCGCGCGCTGGCGCCTGGACAAGCTGCTGCTCGACCCCGCCCCGAACCGCACCGCGGCCGCGGTCGCCATCTGGCGGGCGCCGTCGACGACCATCACCGCGCCCCCGGCCCCGAGCTCGGCCGACCCCCAGGCGACCGCCCGGAAGTTCGCGGCGCTTCGGGCCACGCTCCCCGCGGCCGGTGCCCGGCTGCGGGCCGGGAACCGAGGGTGAGCGCCGCCGCAGTGGTGCTGCCGCTGTGGAGCCCTGCCGTCGAGCGGCGCCTGATCCGCCGGGCCGCCCGTCGACGGAGTCGGCATCGGCCCCGGTGCAGGGAGTGCCGCAGGCAGATCAGCGACGCGATCTCGCTGCGGTTCCGGTTGGGGTCCGGCTGCCGCCGCAAGCTCGGGATCACCGGGCGGCGCCTGCAGCTCGGCCGGATGCCGCGCGTCCGCGACCCCGGTCACATCCTCGGCCAGCTCGACCTGCTCGACCTCGAAATCGAACGGACATACGAACAATGGGCCGCATAGTGTTGATCATGAAACGGCTGCTGTGCGCTCACACGTGGGAGCTCGCGAGCCGTCGGAACTGGATCTACACCTACCGCTGCCCGCGCTGCACGAAGACCAAGACCCGCCGCGACTACTGAGGACTGGAGGCACCGGTGAACCTGAGCGAGCACGACCTGGAGCTGTGCCCCTTCAACTGCCGCGAGCTCGTCCTGATCACGCGCACCGAGCGCGGCCGGGAGCTCGCGGTGAACCCTGCCCCCGACCCGAAGGGCAACACGGCGGTCTGGAAGAACTCGGCCGGTGCCTGGCGCTCGCGGTCCCTGGCCGGCCACGAGGCGATGCCGCTGCTGTCGTACGAGGAACTGCACATGCCCCACGTCGCGACCTCGCCCGCCTGCCGCCCCGCACCGCCCGCCGCGACGCTGCCCGGCCTGGCCACCTTCGCCCGTGGCCGTCCCCGCACGGCCCGGCTCCCCTATCCGCGCCGTACCCGCTGAAAGAAGAACCATGATCCACGAACCCGACCTCTATACAACCGCCGCAGCACAGGTGCACTACGTCGACCCACGTCTCGGCGCTGATCCCGGCCCGCTTGGCCGCCTCGGCCACCGGCAGGCGTGGGCGCAGACTCTCTCTGACCCGACGTATCAGCGCTCCTTCAGGGGTGGGTTCTGGCACGTCAGAGCTGGATGCCAACGGGTCCCTCGCCATGGCCCTGCCCGGTCTCTCGGAGGATTGCAACGGATTGCAGCGGATTACAGAGATGTTCCTGGCGCTCCCTTCTAGATATCAACCAATCCATGATCATCTTAGAGAAATGCAAGTTTTGATGTTGCAATAAACCCAATTCCTCTGCGATCCTCTCCGCATGCAGACACGCCCTCCGCGTAAGCGGCCCATCGACCAGGACCCCGCCGCCATCCGCCATCGACGCTTGAGCGCCGCCATGGAGCAGAAGCAGCTCGCCAGCGCCGCCAACATCAGCACCACCCACATGAGCAACATCGAGCGCGGCAAGAGCTCGGCCGGGCCGGACGTCCTCTTCCGGATCGCCACCGCCCTCGACTGCCAGGTGAAAGACCTCCTAGCGACATGAGCGCCCCCGCCGAGGAGGAGGTGCCGGCGTACCGCCTCTACACCTGCGAGCAGGGCGCCGCACGAATTGGCGGCGATGTCATCAGCGCCTGGACCCTGTACCGCTTCGCCCGCGAGGACCTCGTGCCGTGTACCCGCAACGGGCGCAAGGTCGCGTGGACTGACGAGCAGTTGGCTGGTGCCGTCGCCTATCTGGCGAGCACAGCCGCGAAGAAGACGACCAAGGCCAAGACCTCCCCCCCGTCGCAGGAGACCCGGCCCCGTGGGCGTAGCGACATCGCCCCGTTGGTCTCCCGCCCCGGCCGCCGCTACAGCGCCGCGCTCGATGTTGCTCATGTGGGTGGTGCTGATGTTGCAATAAACCCAATTCCTCTGCGATCCTCTCCGCATGCAGACACGCCCTCCGCGTAAGCGGCCCATCGACCAGGACCCCGCCGCCATCCGCCATCGACGCTTGAGCGCCGCCATGGAGCAGAAGCAGCTCGCCAGCGCCGCCAACATCAGCACCACCCACATGAGCAACATCGAGCGCGGCAAGAGCTCGGCCGGGCCGGACGTCCTCTTCCGGATCGCCACCGCCCTCGACTGCCAGGTGAAAGACCTCCTAGCGACATGAGCGCCCCCGCCGAGGAGGAGGTGCCGGCGTACCGCCTCTACACCTGCGAGCAGGGCGCCGCACGAATTGGCGGCGATGTCATCAGCGCCTGGACCCTGTACCGCTTCGCCCGCGAGGACCTCGTGCCGTGTACCCGCAACGGGCGCAAGGTCGCGTGGACTGACGAGCAGTTGGCTGGTGCCGTCGCCTATCTGGCGAGCACAGCCGCGAAGAAGACGACCAAGGCCAAGACCTCCCCCCCGTCGCAGGAGACCCGGCCCCGTGGGCGTAGCGACATCGCCCCGTTGGTCTCCCGCCCCGGCCGCCGCTACAGCGCCGCGGCCAGATGATCTACAAGGAGCACCACCGCATGCCCGAGACCGACTCCGAGGCTGATGCCCGCTACTACCGTCTGGCCACCCCGGCCGGACGCGAGGTCACCGTCCGGCTGGACGAGACGACGGTCGTTCTGCAACTGCCCGGCCACCGGCCCCTCGTCCTCGACCATGACGAGGCCTGGGCCGCCTGGGCCTGCTTCACCGACGCGCTCGACTTCCCCGAGAACGCGCCGGAGTGGGTCGGGCCGACCATCATCCCCACCGACGCCGAGGGGCGGCCGCTGCCCGCGGCCGCGCCCGCCGTCTCGGCCTGAGATGCGTATCCGCCTGGTCCTGACCGGACCGCACGAAGTCGTGGCCAACGAGATCGACCGGCTCGGCTACCTGTACGAGATCGCCGCGCAGTCCGACCTGACCCCGCTCCCCGGCGACACCCTCGGAGACCGCCCCCGCCAGTACGTGGCCCGCATGACGCTCACGCCCCGACACGGCGAGAGCGGCGAGGACCTGGTCCCGGTGCGCATCGGGGACGCGCGCCTGGCAGGTGAGGCGCTGCGCGTCATGGCGCAGGTCGGCGCCGACCTTGACCCCCAGCGCTCGGCCGTCCTCGCGGCGGCCGCCGAGCGCATCACCCCTGAAACGACAACTCTCCCGGTGTGCTGACACCGGGAGAGCTCACCGTCCATACCCGAAAGGGCAACCCAACGATGACCGTACAGCCCCCCGCCGACAAGACCACCCAGCCCGGGGTCTTCGTCCACACCACCGTGTCGATCGCCTACCCCGACGCCGCGGAGATCAGCCTGAAGGACTCCCGCCACCTCCCTGGCATGTACTTCTTGAGCCTCTCTGCTACTCAGAACCCGGTCCACATCTCGCTCGGCGGTATCCACGCCGATCGGGAGGCCGAAGCGAAGGCGATGGACCGCCTGGCCGAGGTCGCCACCGAGGCCGCGGCGAGGCTCCGCGCGCCGCTGCCCGCCGTACAGCCCGCGGGCGGTGCCTGATGCAGGACGACAACTGCACGGCCGAGTTCATCGACGGCCACTGGACCCGCTGCGGATGCCTGAACTGCCGCGAGCTTGAGGCCGACCTGATCGAGCGCGCCGTGGAGATGGACGCGATCACCCTCCAGCACGAGCTCAATGGGAGCGACGGATGACCCCCGAGCGGATCGCGGAGACCCCTGCCACACCCCAGAAGGGCAAGCGCCGAGAGATCCACTACCGCGTCGCCCTGCTGCTCACCAACGGCGCCCGGATCCGTCCCGTGTGCCGGGTCCCTGGCTGCGACTGGCGGGGCCATGCCCACGTCGCCAAGCCCGCCGCAGAGCACGAGCGCACCATCCATCAGGCCTGGCACGCCGCCAAGGCCGCCCCGTCCCGCCCCGTCAGCCCCTCCACTCAGGGAGTAACCTC